>JBDSRE010000087.1:0-2809 GCA_039929465.1 Sphingomicrobium sp.
TGGCCCGATTGCGGCCCTGCCGCCAGCCGAGCGGAATGTGGACCGGTATAAGCATCCCGGCGAGGGCAAGGAATGAATAAGCGCCAACCCCATGAACGATCAGCATCCAGCGTTGAACGGGATGCGGCTCGGGACCGAACTCCCCGGCAATCCGAACCCAGCTGTCGAGCGCGAGCCACGCCAGCCCAGTAGCGAGGAGCATGCCGAATCCGGAATAGATGGCGAATTCCTGCCACCGCGGCAATCGCGACGGGCGGCGCTTGCTCACGCCGCGAGATCTTCGGGGCCGACGGCGTGGATGCCGCCGTTCCGGCGGATCGCGAAGGCGTCAGCACTGGCGTCGGAGAGAATTTCGGCGAGATCCGCCGGATTCGCCCAGACGATCTTGGTCAGTGCGTCGGCACCGCACGCGTTCGCCGCTCGAACCGTGACCGAAATCCAGGTTCGCTCGACGCCGGGGAGATGATCGAATGAAAGCGCATCCCCGTTTGCAATCAGGCCAGCGCTGGTCGCGAGGGCAAAATCGGTCAAGTCAATCGTTGCCACGGTATGTCCCGTAAGTGGATGCGGCACCGCTACCGCCCACGGCTTGCGCCCGAAACCGCGCATGTCGCCGCCGGCATTGACCAGCCCGCTCCTCGCGCCGGCTTCGCGCAGGGCGGTAATCGCCTGATCGACCGCGAACCCTTTGGCGATCCCGCCGAGATCGAGGCATGCGGGCCGGCCCAGAGTGACCGCACCATCGGCGATCCCAACAGTCTTCCAGTTGCTCGATGGAATTGGTGACGGCTGGTCGTAGTGAAGCGGAAGCCCGCCGCGCTCGATCGCCAGTCGCCCGGCGCGCGCCACGTCGAACGTACCGCCGCTTACCCGCGACCAATAAAGCGCGCGCCCAATCACTTCGGCCGTGCAGCGGCTGACCGTGACCGGTCGGAGATGCGCGAAGCGGTTGATCTGGCTGAGCTCGCTGTCCGCTTGATGCGCGCTCATCAGACGGTGGACCTGCTCGACCGCGACGAAGGCAGCATCGATCGCAGCGTGATCGTCGGCGTCGATCTCGACGAAGGTGCCGAGAAGCGGGCGGCAGCGGCGCATCTCAGCCCCCGGCGAGAAGCAACTGATACGTGACGAGCAGCCGGCGGATACCATCGGTGACATGGCTCGAGGACAGGGTCGCGCCGCTGATATTCTGAATATCCTTGCCCAGCTTGAGACTCTGCCCGGCGCGCTTGCCGGCGAATTGCCGGCGCCATGCCGCGCCCCGGATTTCGCCGCCATAGGTCTCGCGATAGTCGAGGATTTCGACGCTCCGAACCGCCCCGTCTGGAGCCAACGCGAGCGCATAGGTAATCATTTCGTGCTTGCCCAGCACCTGGTCGATGATCAGCCAACCCATCCGACCGCCGCCGCCGCGCGCTTCATAGAGGCGCTGGCGACGCGGAGCCGAAGTGCCCGAAGTTCGAGCAATTTCCTTGCGCTGCGCGGAAGTGAAATCGACCGAACGGTCGACGAAGCCACTGGCTGCCGGAAACATCTGCCGCTGCGCCTGGGCGACCGTCAAATAAGTCGTCGCGTGAGCGCTCGCCGGTGCCACCAGCACGATCGGCGCAAGCGCGTACCAGGAAAATCGCGGGCCCATCGCTAGAAGTTATAACCAAGCTTGAGGCGGACTTCGCGCTTCGTAAATTTGTCGAGGTCGAGCGACGAGGAAAGCGCCCCGGACTTGCCATCTAGCTCCTGCTGGAACGACAAGGTCCCCCACCATTTCTTCGCCGCATAATGGACGGTGGGGCCGGCGAACAACGCCCAATGTTCACGTTTGCCATGCTCATAAACGCTCGAATATCGCCCTTCGCCGCCGATGTGCAGGCCCTTGCCTATCTGGTAGCCGAGCCCGGAAGACAGGTCGAATTCGAACTCCTTCTCCCACTCGTCACCGCCGACTTCTCGTGCCCATTCCTGCTCGCCGGTGATGTTGCCGACCCAGATCAGCCGATCGCCAGCGAAATTCTTCTGCAGCAGCAGTTTGGCCTCAAGGCTTCGTTGCTCCTCGCGCTCGCCATCATTGCCGCTGTACCGTGCGAAACCAGGCTCGAGATATACGGCCACACCGAGAGCGTCCTGATACGGGCTGAGGAACGCGTATTTGACCGACGCCTGCATGCCGTTCCACGCAAAGTCGCGATCGACATCCTCAATCACGGGCGAGACCCCGTCGGCATGAATGGAGAGGAAGTTCAGATAGAGCGAACCCTGGATGCGATTGGTGAACCCGTGCTCGAGCTCGATCTTGTAATCCTGGGCATTGTAATCGCCATCGCCCTTATCGCTGCGGTTGGTGGCCCAGAGGTAGGCTTCGGACCCACCCTTGGGCAGAGTTTCGCTGCCGTAGCTGTAAGCAAACAAGTTTTCATCGGCCTTGGCCGGGGTGGCAAATAAATTTGTGAAGCCGAGCAGCGCAACCGAGAGCATCAAGCGAATCATGCGGAAGTACTCCAAACAGACGCACTCTCGTTAATGCGAATAATTCTCAATTGCAACTGGAGATGACCTTGCCAGGAGCTCACCGGCGCGTTGGTAGATTTTTTCGAGGTCACTGACAAAACGCCTGCGCTCTTCGAGCCGTCGATCTTCCTCGGGAATTCGGAGCAGAAAGCTTGGGTGGACGGTGATCCAGACTTCACCGCCGTCGGGGAGTTGGTGGGGAACGCCGCGATTGCGACCGATCGCCATGGCTTTGCCGAACAGGCTCCGCGCCGCGGTGCCGCCGAGTGCGACGGTCAGGGGCGGCCGGATCAACATGCGCTCC
>JBDSRE010000088.1:0-3391 GCA_039929465.1 Sphingomicrobium sp.
GCGACGAGTCGAAAATTGACTATATAAAGATATCTTTATATCTCTAACTGCGTGAGCATCGATCTTCCACTCGCGGAACGCTTTCAGGCGCTCGCCGACCCCACGCGGTTGCGCATCCTGGCGTTGCTTCAGGCCATGGAACTGTCGGTCGGGGAACTCGCCCAGGTTCTGGGCCAGAGCCAGCCGCGAGTTTCGCGCCACCTCAAGATCCTCGCCGATGCTAATGTCCTCGAAAGGCGCAAGGAGGGTAGCTGGGTATTTCTGACTCTTGGCGATCCCGCCCAAGTGGAGCCGATGTTCGCGCTGATCGAGCGTTGGTCGGGCGATTCTAATCGCGCCTTGGTTGCCGCCGATCGCCAGCGCACCGATGCCGTCCGCGCCGATCGCGCCGAGACCGCGAACCGTCATTTCGCCGCTCAGGCCGAAGTGTGGGACCAGATCCGCTCACTTCATGTGGCCGAAAGCGAGGTCGAACAGGCGATCGACCAAGCGCTCGGCAAACGGCCGCTTGGCCGGCTGGTCGATATCGGCACCGGCACCGGACGGATGATCGAATTGCTGGCACCGCGTGCGCAAGAAGCGATAGGGATCGACCGATCCTCGGAAATGCTGCGCCTGGCGCGGGTCAAGCTCGAAGCCGCGGGCATCGCCTCGAGTCTTCGTCAGGGCGATATGTACGCGCTTCCTCTGGCGACAAGCAGCGCCGACCATATCGTCATCCACCAGGTGCTCCATTATGCTCATTCGCCGGCCGCCGCGATCGGCGAAGCGGCGCGCGTGCTGAGCCCCGGCGGGACGTTGCTGGTGGTCGATTTCGCCGCTCATTCGCGCGAGGAATTGCGCAGCACCGATGCCCATATCCGCTTGGGCTTCGAAGACCAGGCGATGACCGCCTGGTTCGCCGCTGCAGGGCTTGAGATCGATTCGGTCGAGCATCTCGAAGGCGGCGAGCTGACCGTCACCTTGTGGCGCGGGATTAAACCCGGCGCGCGCGCTCGGGCTGCGGCATGAACGCCTTCGACCAGCTCGAGCATCATCGGCCATTGTTCGCCGAAGCCCGCGGCGACATCCATGTCAGCTTCGAATTCTTCCCGCCTAACAGCGAAAAGATGGCCGAGACCTTGTGGTCGTCGATCCAGACTCTGGAGCCGCTCAATCCGCGTTTCGTCTCGGTCACCTACGGCGCCGGCGGATCGACCCGGACTCGAACCCACGAGACCATCGAGCGCATCATCGCCGAAACCGATCTCACCCCCGCGGCGCACCTTACCTGCGTCGGCGCGAGCAAGGCCGATGTCGATTCGGTAGCGCGCGGCTATTGGGAGCTCGGGGTGCGCAACATTGTTGCACTGCGCGGCGATTCGATTGAACCCGGCGCAGCGTTCGAGCCGCACCCCGACGGCTATGCTAACGCCACCGAGCTGGTCGCCGGCCTCAAGGCCATTGCACCGTTCGACATTTCGGTCGCTGCCTACCCCGAATGCCATCCCGATTCGGCAAGCCGAAGCGCCGACATCGAGAATTTGAAGCGCAAGGTCGATGCCGGTGCCAATCGTGCCATCACCCAATTCTTCTTCTCCGCCGATTGTTTCTTCCGCTTCCAGGACGCGGTTGCCGATGCCGGCATGGATATCGAAGTGGTGCCGGGCATTCTGCCCGTTTCCAATGTCGCCCAGACCCGCCGCTTCGCCGCTGCCTGCGGCACTGCAATCCCCAACTGGCTCGATGAATTGTTCGAAGGTCTGGACGCGCTTCCCGGGGCGCGCCAATTGGTCTCGGCGACGGTCGCTTCGGAGCTTGCCGGGCAGCTCTATGCCGGCGGGGTTCGGCACTTCCACTTCTACACCCTCAACCGCGCCGAATTGAGCTACGCCATTTGTCACCTGCTCGGCGTCAGGCCCAAGTCGTGAATGCCGCCGACTCCTTCCGCGCCGAAGCGGGCAAGCGCATCCTGATCAAGGATGGCGCTTACGGCACCCAGATCCAGGAGGAGAAACTAACCGAGGCCGATTATCGCGGGTCGTTCGATCTTGGGCGCGACCAGAAGGGCAATAACGATCTTATCAACCTCACGCGCCCCGATGTGGTGAGCAAGATTTGCACCGCTTTCGCCGCTGCCGGGGCCGACGTGCTTGCGACCAACACCTTCAACGCCAATCGCATCAGCCAGGCCGATTTCGCGGCCGAGCATCTGGTCGGCGATATCAACTGGGAAGCCGCCCGGATAACCCGCGCGGTGGCCGACGATTTCGCCGCCCGCGAGGGCCGCACCTTGTGGGTTGCGGGCGCGCTCGGCCCGACCAACAAGACGTTGTCGATGTCACCCAACGTCAACGATCCGGGGTATCGCGAAGTTGATTTCGACGAGGTCAAAGCGACCTATCGCGAACAAATCGACGCGCTGGTGGAAGGCGGGGTCGACTTTATCCTAATCGAGACGGTGTTCGACACCATGAATGCCAAGGCCGCGATCGTTGCCGCGATCGAGGCCGGGGCGGCGCTCGGCCGGCCGTTGCCGCTGATGCTGTCGATGACGTTGACCGATCTGTCGGGTCGCAATTTGAGCGGTCATACGGTCGAGGCATTCTGGGCCAGCGTGCGTCACGCCAGGCCGCTGACCGTCGGCCTCAACTGCTCGTTCGGCGCGGCCCAGCTGCGCCCGCATCTTTCGGCCCTCGCGGCGGTCGCCGACACCTTGGTTATGGCTTACCCCAATGCTGGCCTGCCCAACGATCTCGGCGAATATGACGAAGCGGCCGAGGAAACCGCGGCCCAGGTTCGCGAGTGGATCGATCTTGGCCTGATCAACATTGTCGGCGGCTGCTGCGGGACAACTCCGACGCATATCGCCGCGATCGCCGGAGCGGCGAGCGCTTGCCTGCCGCGCGCAATCTCGAAAGCGCGCGGCGCGACCCTGCTCGCCGGGCTTGAGCCGATGGTTATCGCTGCGTGAGCAAGCCGACCGGCGCCGGCGCGCGCTTCGTCAATATCGGGGAGCGGTGCAATGTCACCGGCTCGGCGCGGTTCAAGAAACTGGTGCTTGCCGGCGATTATGACGCCGCGGTCGAGGTTGCCCGCGACCAGGTCGAAAACGGCGCGCAAATCCTCGACGTCAATGTCGATGAAGCGTTGCTTGACAGCGAAGCGGCCATGGCGACCTTTCTCAAGCGCATCGCCGCCGAACCCGACATCGCCCGTATCCCGGTAATGATCGACAGTAGCAAATGGAGCGTGATCGAGGCCGGGCTCAAATGCGTCTCGGGTAAGCCGGTGGTGAATTCGATCTCCTTGAAGGAAGGCGAGGGGCCGTTCCTCGAACTCGCCGCCAAGTGCCGAGCTTACGGCGCCGCGGTGGTGGTCATGGCGTTCGACGAGACCGGCCAGGCCGACA
>JBDSRE010000089.1:0-17079 GCA_039929465.1 Sphingomicrobium sp.
CGCGGGCTCATCCCTGGGCGATAAATCTTTGGACCGAAGTCATTATACGGTATTAGCAGTCATTTCTAACTGTTATTCCGTACCCAAGGGCAGATTCCCACGCGTTACGCACCCGTGCGCCACTAGCTCCGAAGAGCTCGTTCGACTTGCATGTGTTAGGCATGCCGCCAGCGTTCGTTCTGAGCCAGAATCAAACTCTCAAGTTGATGTACGATCCGTACCCCGGGGAAAACCGGAGAGCGGACCGGCATCTCTGGGAGCCGTTCCTGCACAAATTCACAATCTGGTGTGTTTGCGTATTTGAGACATTCGCTCGTTCCATCAGGCAAACCAAAATAGGCAAGCCCGCTGGAAGTCACATTAAGGAACGGCATAAATTTGACCGATCGTCCGACGCCCAGAGGCCGTCAGAGACCGGGCCGCCGCCCACATGTCCCTTCATCTAAACCAACAATGTCAAAGAGCCGACGAGCCTCCTCCCCCGGTTCGAGTGGTTCCGGGAATCGGTTGAAACCGACCTAGAGAAGGCGCGAAACAAACGCGAGACCTTCAAAGAAGGCCGCGTCCGTTGCTGGAGGCGCCGTATATGGGGCGAGGCGCAGGACGTCAACCGGCTTTTTTCGGACCTGCCGATGCGTGCCGGATGATGAAGTGCCCTGCTCCTCTTCCAAGATAGGAAAGCGCTCGCGTTGATTCAAGGCGCCAAGGCGCTTCCGGGCAGGACTTTGTCAGGCGCTCTGGATGTAGGAACGCATCGCCGCGGCCTCGGCTTCGATCCGCTCAAGGCGGTGTTTGACCAGATCTCCGATCGACACGATTCCGACCAACTGGCCACCATCGCAGACTGGAAGATGGCGGATGCGGCGGTCGGTCATCAGCCCGAGCGCGGCGAGAACGTCGTGATCGGGGCCAACCGTGACCACCGGCGACGTCATGATTCGTTCGACCGACCAAGACAGCACGTCGGGGCCGTGGTCGCGCAAGGCGAAAATCACGTCGCGTTCGCTGAACATGCCGACAACGCCGTCGTCACTCATTACCGGCAGTGCGCCGATCCGCCGGGCGCCAAGCTGTGCGATCGCATCGGTCAGGCTTGCCGCCGGAGCGGTGGTTTCGATCTCAGCGCCTTTGCGCCTGAGGACATCTGCAATCGTCATTGGTCCGCCTCCGTTCGAAAGGACTCGCCGCGACCCCGCTTGATAGTCCCACTTTGCAGCGCCAAAGGGAACCCATGCCTCGGCCCGACCCCATTCGCGGCGCTCCGCTGCCCATCAGGCGCCGGTTCTGGCGTATCTTCCGGCTGCTTAGCCTGTTCGCGCTCCTAGTTGCTGCAATCGCGGTTATCCTGGTCTCCCGCGGAGAGAAGGACCTTCATATCCACATGCTGATCGCAACGGCGCTCGGCGCCGGCCTGGTTGTCATGGTCGGGGCGGCGCTGATGTCCCTGGTTTTCCTCAGCGCATCGAGCGGCCATGACTCCGAGGCCGCACGCAGGACCGATACAGGGCGAAACGATACTGAGGGGGATTGATAAAAAATGAGCGAACTCGACCGAATACCGATTCTGCGGGTCATGCCGGGGCCGGGCGATATCAATGCCAACGGCCATATCTTCGGCGGCTGGATCCTGTCGCAAATGGATATTGCCGCGGGCATCGTCGCCTCGCGCCGGGCAAAGGGGCCGGTGGCGACGATCGCCATCGACGCGATGAAATTCCTCGCCCCGATTCACCTGCGCGATTTGATTTCCGTGTTCGCCGAGGTTGACCGGGTCGGTCGCACCTCGCTGAGCGTCAAGATCGAGGTCATCGCCCACCGCGATCTCGGCGCAACCGAGGTTAAGGTTACCGAGGGCGTGTTTACCTTCGTCGCGCTTGACGCCAACCACCGTCCGCGCCCGGTCGAGCCCGAGGGACCGAAACTGCCTGAAGCTTAACCCGCCGGGGCCGCCTCGTCATCTGTGGGCCGGACGGCGCGGGTGCGGCGGCGCGGTTGGGGCTTCTCGCCAGCATCCACACCCGGATCGTCAACGCCGGCCTTGGTGGCGGAATTGGAATCGGCGCCGATCGCTGGCGGAAGCGCATCGAACGGCATGGTCTCGCCGCCATTGGAACGGGCTGCACGGGGCGCTCGGACGCGCGGGGATGGGAGTTCCTCGGACGTCGCAGTGCTGTTGCTGCGCGCGGGCCGATTTTCGTCGCCATCCTCGCGAACGTCGCGCTCAATGCGATCATCGCTGCTACTGGTGCCACGCGGAGCGGGGCGATCATTCTGCTCGTCTCGGCGTGGGCGCGCCGTACGCGGACTGCGTTCAGCGCGTTCGGGCCGCTCCTGACGGTCTTGTCGATCCTCACGGTCGTTGCGATCCTGACCGGAATCGAAATCGCCGCCGTCGGCTTCGAACTCGCCGTCGTCACCGTCCTCGTCATCCAGATCATCGGAGCGCTGTGGGCGCTGGTCCTCGTACCGCGAGCGAGTTTCGCTCAACAGTCGGAAATAATGGTCTGCATATTGCAGATAATATTCGGTCTGGACGCGATCGCCCGCAAGCTGGCTGTCGCGCGCCATGCTCTTGTATTTTTCGAGCAGCTGGGCGGCATTGCCGCGCTGGCGGTTGTCCTGGCGATTGCCTTGCTGACCACCACTATTCGGGGCCCGCTGTCCACCGCGACCGCGCCTGCGCCCGCCTTGACGATTGTTGATCAAATCTGCGCTTCCCTAATCAGCAGACAATGTTACCGAAGCCGGGCCTGGCCCTTTCGGCTGAGACTTCGCGCAAAAGCGCTCAGAAAACGGCCGATTACGTCGGGGGTTGGGACGGAGCGCTCTTCAGACTGTGTGGGAGCGGGCCCGGCCCTGCCACAGGGATGTAGAGGCCTCAGGGCGATCTGCCAAGCGATTTCGTTCAGGCTCCCGTGAGCAGCACCGCCCTCGGGTACCCCGCCAGGTCCTTGGCAACACTGGCAGAAAGACCGTCGCGGGCAAGCATCGGCGCAACGTCCTCGGCCTGGTCGAATCCGATTTCGACCGCTGCGAAGCCATGCCGCGCGATCAGTCGCGGCAATTGCGGCGCCAGCGCACGATAAGCGTCGAGCCCCTCGCCGCCCGCAAACAGCGCCTCGTCGGGCTCGAATTCGCGCACCCCCGAGCCAAGCTCGGCATCGTCGCGGACATAAGGCGGATTGCACAGGACGAGGTCGAAGCGCTCGTCGATCCCCGTCGCCCAGTCGCCGAGACGGAACTCGCACCGTTCGTCGAACCCAAGCCGGTGCGCATTGGCGGCGGCATAATCGAGTGCCTGGGACGACGAATCGACGCCGATTCCAGTCGCTGCCGGCCAGATGTCGAGCGCCGCGAGGAGCAGCGTTCCGGGTCCGGTACCAAGATCGAGGATTCGCCGCGGCCCAGCACTGCCGGCGAAATGCTCGATCGCCGAGGCTATCAGCACTTCGCTGTCGGGGCGTGGCACCAGCACTCCAGGGCCGACGTGAAGCTCTACGTCCCAGAACGCTCGGCGGCCGGTGATATAGGCGATCGGTTCGCCCGCCCGGCGCCGTTCGACCATCGCCAAAAATCGGTCAGGCACAGGCCCGTCGGGCGGCGCCAAGAGCAGCCGGTCGCGATCGATGTCGAAAGCTTCGGCCATCAGCAGTTCGGCGTCGAGCCGCTCGGTGTCGCTGGTCGCGGCCAGTTTGCGCGCAGCATCGGCGAGCGCGCGGGTGACCGCCTTCACGCCCCGTCGAGCCCCGCCAGCCGCTCGGCCTCATCTTCCGCCGCAAGCGCCCCGATGAGCTGGTCGAGCGCGGTCCCCTGAAGCACTTCGTCGAGCTTGTGCAGGGTCAGGTTGATGCGGTGGTCGGTAACTCGGCCTTGCGGAAAATTATATGTGCGGATGCGCTCCGAGCGGTCGCCCGAACCGACCATCGAGCGCCGTGTCCCGGCGCGCTCGTCGGCCAGCCGGCTGCGCTCAAGCTCATACAGCCGGGTCCGAAGCACCTTCAAAGCCTTGGCCTTGTTCTTGTGCTGCGATTTCTCGTCCTGCTGGATGACCACCAAGCCGGTTGGCAAGTGAGTGATTCTGACCGCGCTGTCGGTGGTGTTGACCGATTGCCCGCCCGGACCGGACGAGCGATAGACGTCGATGCGCAAGTCCTTGTCGTCGATATGGACGTCGACTTCTTCGGCTTCCGGTAGCACCGCCACGGTCGCCGCGGAGGTGTGGATTCGCCCGCCGCTTTCGGTCGTCGGAACGCGCTGGACTCGGTGAACCCCGCTTTCGAACTTCATCTTGGCGAACACGCCGCGGCCGTTGATTGAAGCGATCGCTTCCTTGTAGCCGCCAACGTCGGATGCACTCGCCGAAATGAGTTCGAACCTCCACCCCTGCGCTTCGGCATAGCGTTCGTACATGCGCAGCAGGTCGCCGGCGAACAGCCCCGCCTCATCGCCGCCGGTGCCGGCCCGAACTTCAAGCATCGCGGCGCGGTCATCGGCGGCGTCGCGCGGCAGCAGGATGACCGCCAGCGCGCGTTCGGCCTCAGGCAATCTGTGCCGGATATCTTCGGCCTCGACAGCGGCCATTTCCTTGAGTTCGGCCTCCGACGAGGGATCTCCGATCATTCCGCCCAAGACTTCGAGTTCGGCGCGCAGGCGGCGCACTTCACGCGCCGCCTCGGCGACCGGCTCGATCGCCGAATATTCCTTGCTCAGTCGGACGAATTCCTCCGGAGCGAGGTTTGGTTCGGCCAATGACCGGGCAAGCTCATGCTTGCGCGCCTCGATCGACGCGATTTTTTCCGACGATATGCCGCTCATTGCTTGAGCGCCGCCGCGAGTGCGTCGAAGGCAACCGCAACCTGCTTACCGGTGGCGAGGTTCTTTAATTGCGCCTCGCCCCGGGCGAGTTCGTCGCTGCCGAGGATGATCGCGAATTCCGCACCGCTTTCGCTGGCGCGGCTCATCCGCTTTTTCATATTCCCGCGAAACGCCATGTCGGCGGCGATCCCGGCAGTGCGCAATCGGGCGAGCAAGCCTTGCGCCGCGATGTCGGCTTCCCCACCAAGCGGGATGATAATCGCGCGTGGGCCAACGATCGGGGGAGCGTCGATCATCATCGCCAGCCGTTCGATCCCCGCCGCCCAGCCGACCGCCGGCGTGTGCGGCCCCCCGAGCGTTTCGATCAGACCGTCATAGCGGCCCCCAGCAATCACTGTCCCCTGCGCGCCCAGTCGGTCGGTGACGAATTCGAAGGCGGTGTGGCGGTAATAATCGAGCCCGCGAACGAGCCGCGGTGCACGCTCCCACGCGACCCCGACCGAATCGAGACCGGCAGTGACCGCAGCGAAGAAATCGCTCGCTTCCGACGACAGAAACTCATCGATTGCCGGGGCGCTGTCGACGATCGGCCAATCGCCATGCGCCTTGCTATCGAGGATCCGCAGCGGGTTGCGTTCGAGCCGCGTTTGGCTGTCTTCGCTCAAGGACTGTTCATGGCCCGAGAAATGCTCGAACAATGCGTCGCGCCACTTGGCCCTGGTGCCGGGGTCGCCGAGCGTGTTGAGCTTGAGGATCGCACCGTCGCCGATCCCCAGCTCCTTCAATAATTGGTCGGCAAAGGCGAGCAGCTCGACGTCGGCCTGCGGCTCCCCGGCGCCGATGATCTCGGCATCGAGCTGATGGAATTCGCGGAAGCGGCCCTTTTGCGGGCGCTCGTAACGGAACGCTGGCCCGTGGGTCGCGACCTTCAATGGCGCAAACTGCTGCCACCCTTCGGTGAGATAAGCGCGCGCGATCCCGGCGGTGAATTCGGGCCGAAGCGTGATCGATTCCCCGCCGCGATCGTCGAAGCTGTACATCTCTTTCGACACGACATCGGTGGTCTCGCCGATCGTCCGAGCGAAGATCTGAGTGTGCTCGATGGTCGGCACTTGCACGCGCTTGAAACCATAGAGGCGGCGCACCCGATCGAACGCGGCAACCACCGCGGCGAGTCGGTCGGCGTCTTCTCCAAGCAGGCTTCGAGTGCCTCTGACGGCGTTCAGGATGGTCATTGGCGCGCGCTTAAGCACATTTACAAGGGCTGCGGAAAGCCCCGGCTTAGCGCGGCTGCCGCGTCTGGTCGGGCCGAAACGACCCGCGCGGGGGCAGGAACTGCTTGCGGATCCGGATCATGAACGTGCGACCGAGCGGGTCGAGCAAATCGGCCTGATAATTGAGCGGGACAGCGCCCGCCGAATCGCGCACTTTGGGCCGGGCATTGGTCAGATTGGCAATTTCGAGGCGGATCGAGCCCCCCCGCAGCCACGGATATTTGAGCACCGACTCGGGTTGCTCGCCAAGATTGGCGAACAGGCGCAAGTCGAACGTTGCCAGCGGCTCAAAGCGGAGGTCGCCAGCAGTCAGGCTGCTGACCCGGGTGCCGCTTCGCCAATTGGCCGACAGGCGCGCTCCGAGGCCGTTGTTGAACCAGCCCGCCTGCGCCTCGACGCGGTGGCGCGGCGTTCCACCGCTCGATCCCGCTGCTTCCCCGCGCAAATAATCGATTTCGGGGAGGCCGGGGCCGATCGAGACCTTGTCGACGAAGGTCAGGGTGTCGGTCAGCGACAAAGTCATCCGGCCGCGATTGCCACCAAAGAAACCGCCGCCACCGCCGCCGCCGCGTCCCCCGCGAAAACTGCTGCCGGGATCGCTGGGGGTGCTGGCAGTGCCGTTGTCCGACTCCGGAGGCCGCGGTTGACCCGACCCGCGGAACTGGGCGCGAAGCTGATCGATCACTCCCTGCGACGGCCGCTTCGAGTTGAGCGGCTTGGTGAAATCGAATCCCAGCCGGAGCGTATCGCGGCGCGCTTCGTCGAAGTTGATCGGACGCAAATCGGCGCTGACCAGATTGCCGGCAGAATCGCGCACGAAGCGTCCCGGAAAGGCGGCTTCGAGGGTCGGGGTCGGCCCGAAGATATTCTGCACCGGGTGGTCGATGACGGAATGAACATAATCGGCGCGAAGGGTTAAGTCGGTGTCCTTGAGCGGCTGCCAATTCCCGCTTAGCTTCGACACGCTGCGGCGGTCGGAATCGAGCCCGGGATTGCCCCCGGTGATGACCGTCGCGAGTGCAGTCTGGCCGGTGGTGAAATCGAAAATCCGCGCATCCGGGGTTTCCAGCACGGCATCGCCCAATTGCTGAATGGTCGGAGCGCCATCCTCTCGGCTCCAGCTGGCGATGAGGTTGAGGCGCTCGAGCGGCGACCAATTGGCGCCCGCTCCGATCCGCTTCAGGGTCCCGAAATCGGACAATCGCTGGACCTCGGCATTGGCGTTGAGCGTGAGATTGCCGAGCGCCGAGAAATCCTTCTTGCGCCGCGAAATCGGTAGATCGAGACTTATTCCGGCATTGCCTTGGGTGCGCCCGAGCGCGGTCGAGACGCTATCCCCGAGCGACAGCCGCTTGCTGTCGAGATGCGCGCCAATTGTACCGATCCGCACCGTAATTCCGGCCTCCCCGGCAGGAAGTCTGACGATCCTGCGGTTGGCGACCGCGGACAGGTCGCCAGAAGCGCGGGTCTGGCGCGCTCGGTCGCGATCGAACAGCGGGTCGTCACGGTCGGTTCCGGTCTTCGAGCGTTCGAGGTCGGCATTGCCAGTGAGGCTCCATCGCCAGCCCGACTTGTCTCCATTGAGCGCCAGTCCGGCATGGGCATTGTCGCTGCGCGTATCGCGGCCGAGCACTTCAAGCACCGACTGCCCTAGGCCGAGCAGCGAGCGGCCCTCGACATGTTCGAGCTCGGCGTTGAGTGTCGCCGACACGTCACTCAAAATCGTCCGGTTGACGGTAGCGGAGCCGCGTACCAACCGCCTCGATCCGATCAGCGAGCGGGCTTGGCCCGCGCCCGCGGTCGAGCCGGTGGAAAACACGTTGCGCTCGGCCTCGGTGAGCAAGCCATTGCCTTCGGCTCGGAGATTGAATGTGGTGCGGCCTCCGGATCCGAGCAGAAGCCGGGTGAGATCGCCCTCGACGCCCGAATATCCGGAGTCGGTCGCGGACGTCGCGCCGAGCTGAGCGGTGGTCGAGCGGAAGCGCTGACGAAGAACGATATTGACGACCTTCTGGTCCGCTCCATAGCCATATTTGAGTGCTACTTCCTCGGGCAGGATTTCAACCCGATCGATCGCCTCGATGGGAATGTCGCGGAGCTCACGGAAGCCCGAGATTCGCTGCCCGCCGAGGAGCAGCACAGGGGCCCCGCCACCGCGCCCCTGAGCGCTTCCGATTTGCGGTGCGAGCGCGCTTAGCAGCTCGTTAATGCTGGTAGCGCCGGTCGCCCGGACATCGCCCGCGTTGAGGACATTCTGCGGCGGGATGTCGCCGATCACCGAGCCGCGCGGCCGCTCGGCGGTGATGACAATCGCTTCCCCTTGAACATCCTCCTCAAAGGAAGGCGAGCCGGCCGACTCGGGAGCCGCGGCCGGCCTTTCCTGTGCCTGCGCAGCGGTGGCTGCGGAAAGGCTGCTTGCGGCGGTCAAAAATAAGGAAAATCGCAACGACATGCGGATCCCTTAGCGGGCCGACGTGAATAGACGATGGCATCGCCAGTCGCCTCGACCAACCGGCACTCGCGCTCGACCAACGGCCTTAAGCGGTCATCCGCAAGGCCGCGATCGCGGCGACGATGGCAAGGATCAGGAGCAAGCGCACGGTCGTCGCCGGCTCATCGAAAAACGCCATCCCGACCAATACCGTGCCGACCGCGCCGATCCCGCCCCAGATGGCATAGGCCGTGCCCATTGGGATCGAGCGGGCGGCTCGTTCGAGCAGCCCCATGCTTACCGCCACGCTGATCAGGAACGCAAGCGTCCATGGGCCGTTGCGAAAGCCGTCGACGAACCGTAGCGACGTAGTGAAACCGACTTCGAACAATCCGCCAAGGATCAGCCATGCCCACGCCATCGCCGCGCTTCCTCAAACCAATCCTCGGGATCTGGGTCTTGCCCGCATGAACCGGCTCGAGTCCATCGCCAATCGCATCCTGCCGTGGCGCTTCCTGCTGTTCTTCATCGCTTTCGCAGTCGCTCTTGCAGTGACGCTTACGCGGTTCGACTGGAGCAAAGGGCTTCTGATCGGCTTCGATGTCGCGGCACTCCTGTTTCTTGCCGGCTGCATTCCGATGTTCGGCTACGACACCAAGCGATTGCGCCAGGTGGCCAAGGAAACCGACACCAACCGGGTGGTGATGTTGGTGTTGAGTTTCCTGTTGACGGTGGTGATTATGGCTGCGGTGATCGTCGAACTTGGTGGAGCGAAAAGTCTGACCGCGCTCGACAAGGGCCTGGTCGCCGGAAGCCTGGCCCTGATCTGGATCTTTGCCAACGCCGTCTACACGCTTCATTACGCCCATTTATTCTACAGCGCGGCCGACGGCGGCAAGGCCAAGGCGGGGTTGATCTTCCCTGGAACCAAGGAGCCACTGATGAGCGATTTCGCTTATTACAGCTACACTCTCGGAGTCGCGGTCCAGACCAGCGATGTTCAGGTCAGCAGCCGCCACATCCGCAAAGTCACCACTGCGCACTGTGTCGCGGGCTTCTTCTTCAACCTTGGAGTGCTGGCGCTGACCATCAACGTGCTGGGAGGGAGTTAGGCGGCGCTTCGAAGTCCCGCTTCGGCTTCGAGCTCCGCCGCTTTGGCCTCGACCAGGCGGACAATATGGTCGACCATCGCCGAATCCTCGACATGGTGGTCGGTGACCCCCGACAGATAGACCATATGCTTGCCATTGCCGCCGCCGGTGATGCCGATGTCGGTTTCGCGCGCCTCGCCGGGGCCGTTGACGACGCAGCCGAGTATGCTGAGGCTCATTGGGGTCCTGATATGCTGCAACCGCTGCTCGAGCTTTTCAACCGTTCGGATGACGTCGAACCCCTGGCGAGCGCAGCTCGGGCACGACACCACGCGCACTCCGCGGCTGCGGATTCCGAGCGACTTTAGCAGTTCGTAGCCGACCCGGACTTCTTCCTCTGGCTCGGCCGACAAGGACACGCGGATGGTGTCGCCAATGCCCGCCCACAGCAAATTGCCCATTCCGATCGCGCTTTTGACCGTCCCGCCGATCAGTCCGCCAGCCTCGGTAATGCCAAGGTGGAGCGGGCAATCGACCTGTTCGGCTAATTGTTGATACGCGGCGACGGCGAGAAACACGTCGCTGGCCTTCACTGCGACCTTGTAGTCGCGAAAGCCGTGATCCTCGAGGATCCGGATATGGTCGAGCGCGCTTTCGACCAGCGCCTCGGGGCACGGCTCGCCATATTTTTCGAGCAGGTCTCTCTCAAGACTCCCGGCATTGACCCCGATACGGATCGCGCAGCCATTGGCGCGGGCTGCGGAAATCACCTCACCGACCCGCTCCGCCGAGCCGATGTTGCCGGGATTGATCCTTAGACAGGCAGCGCCCGCGTCGGCTGCCTCGAGCGCGCGCTTATAATGGAAATGAATGTCGGCGATGATCGGGATCGGCGATTCGCGGACGATGTCGCGCAGCGCCGCAGTGCTCGCAACATCGGGGCAGGACACGCGGATGAGGTCGGCTCCCGCCTCAACGCAGCGGTTGATCTGGGCAATCGTCGCCGCCGCGTCCGAGGTCGGGGTATTGGTCATGGTCTGGACAGTGACCGGGGAATCGCCGCCGACGGGCACGGAACCGACCATGATTTGACGCGACTGGCGCCGCTCGATGGTTCGCCATGGACGGAATGCGGACATGAGCCGCATATAGGGACTGTGCCGCCGCTCGGCAAAGCGCAGACTGCGATATCGCGTTTGGTACCGTATTGTGTTAATCCAGGTTGGAGTTTTCGGCAGGGGGTCGATGACGAAGATAGCTCGGATTGAGGCGAAGGACGGCGCTGGCGCTCGAGTCGCGGGTCCGCGAGTCCGGCTCGGCGCGCCACGGCGGGAAGCCCGGTCGCAATATTACGCTTTCCTCAGTTACAGCCACAAGGACGAGGAACTGGCCGAGTGGCTCCATGGCGAGCTTGAGGAATTCCACGTCCCCGCGGCACTGTCCGGCAGGCTGACCGCCAATGGCGTGATCCCGCGCAAGCTCGCCCCAATTTTCCGTGACAAGCAGGAACTCGCCGCGGCAACCGACCTTGGCGAGGAAATCCGTGCCGCGCTTGCAGCCTCGCAATTCCTCGTCGTGCTGTGCTCTCCCGCTGCCGCCGAGTCACGCTGGACCAATGCCGAAATCGACGCCTTCAAGCGCAGCCGTCCCGACGGCTCCGTGTTCGCGGTGATCGCGTCCGGCGAACCGTTCGCCTCCGACGTCGTCGGACGCGAAGCCGAAGAATGCTTTCCGCCCGCTCTGCGCGAACGCTACGACAAGCGCGGACGCGCCACAGGCAAGCGCGCCGAGCCTATCGCCGCCGATCTGCGCGGCGACGCCGATGACCGGCGCCTCGGCTTTCTCAAGCTTGTTGCGGGAATGCTCGGGGTCGGACTCGACGACCTCGTCCGCCGCGAAACCACCCGGCGACAGCGGCGGATGGCGTGGGTGACCGGGGCATCTCTCGTCGGAATGGTCTTCGCCAGCGGCCTTGCAATCACCGCCATCCAGGCGCGCGACGCCGCCCGCGACCAGCGCCGCGAGGCCGAAGGGCTGGTCGCCTTCATGCTCGGCGACCTGAAGGACAAACTGGAGCCCATCGGCAAGCTCGATGCCCTCGACGGCGTAGGATCGCGGGTGCTCGCTTATTACAGCAAGCAGGACGCGAGCGAGCTTGCCGACAATGCCCTGATGCAACGATCACGGGCGCTCAGCCTGTCGGCTCAGGTCGCCTATCTGCGGGGCAATCTGGAGACCGCCAGGCGGCTGTATCGGGAAGCGATGGCGGGAACTGCGGAGGCAATCAAGCGCAGCCCGGACGATCCGCAGCGCTTGTTTGAGCATGCCCAGAATGTGTTTTATTTCGGTAGCATTGCCGCCGACCGCGGCGACCTGTCCGGCGCAGAGCGAGCATTTCGGGACTACGGACGCCTTGCCAATCAGATGGCGAGTCTCCAGTCCGACAATTTGCGCTGGAAGATGGAAACGCAATATGCTGCGGCAAACCTCGGCTTTGTTTTGCTCAGACAGCGGCGCTTTGACGAAGCGGTTAGGCAATTTGGTGCGGCTCTCGGAACGATCGAGGCAGTCGCCGCGGTCGATCCTGCCAACGCTGACTATCAGAAATCGCTGGCCGCTTCGTTGGCTTGGCTGGCCGACGCACAACTTGCCCGCGGTGACATTACCTTAGCCTTCGGCGCTAGGCGGCGTCAGGTCGATTTGTTGAAAGCGCTTGCTGACAGGAGCGGCGACGTCGCGTTTAATGAGAACCTGATTCCTGCCCAGCAAACTTTGGGTAATCTGCTTGCCGCAATGGGTCGAGAAAAGGAGGCCGCGATCCAGATCGAAGCGGCCGTCGCCACCGCGGAAAAGCTCCTTCCCGCCGAGCCCGGCAACAGCCATTGGGCCGTGTATGCGGGAAGGGCGCATTTAAGATTGGCACAGCAATTTCTGGATGCGCGAATGCCGGGTGAAGCTGAGCCGCACGTTGCCAAGGGATGTCAGTATGCGCGAAGCCTTAAGAACCCGCGGGGCGCAGCAGATTCGCAGATGCTCCAAGGTACGTGCCTTTCCCGTCAGGCGCAGCTTGCCTTGGCGCAAGGGAATTCGACCGCTGCCCAGTCCTATTCCAACCGCGCTTTCGCCATTGCAGGGGCCGTACACAGCCCCGATTTCGTCGGTGACCGATATCGGTTGGCCCGCAATCTGCTTCTGGTTGGCGATTGCTCTCGTGCAGCGGGCGATGACGACCGCGCACGGCGAGCGTGGATGCGCGCCTTATCGCTTACCAACGCGGCCCGCGAACAACCTGGCGAAAGCGCCGTCCGTGCTGAACTTCTTGATCGCACCGGGCAACCTGGTCTGGCAGAAGGAGTACGGGCGGCGCTTGCCGCGCGCGGGATCCGAGACGCAATGGTACTGTCGGTTTGAGAAATTCCGTGCGAGTAATTCAGTGAAGGGGACGAACCATGAAGCAGATGGACAAAGCAGATTTTACACTGAAACTTCACCCGCGCACCGGGGACTGGTGGATGGCGAAGGGACCAGGCCCAGCACACGGCCCGGGTCATTATCCGTCCGTATCCGTCGATTATGATCATGGAGGAGAATTCACCTTCAAGATCGCGAAAACCAGTGGAATCACCTTCGCGACGGATAAACCATTCACTGCAAAGAGTGGACAAGCGTCGCCCGGAGATTTTGACGCTCAATTCGGGGTCGTTGGCGCAGGCACGGGCACGCTGGTCGTCACAGATGCGAACGCGGACCAAAGCGGCGGCAAGTACGTCGGCGCCGACTATCCATACGAACTGCATTTCAGCAACGGCAAGACCCTCGACCCGATCATCAGGAACGGTGGCTGCTGCCAGCCAACCGATCAAAGCGCGCTGATCTATTATGCGGTGGGCGTGATTGCGCTCCTAGCTCTACTGGCGCTTTTCATCAGGCCGATGCTCGCGCGCCGCTCAGCCAATTCGGTCGACTCGACAATGAAGGATCGAGACCAACTCTAAACTCGGTCGGGTGCAGCGGGTGACTGGACGATGTGTGAATCGAGGCTGATGGGTAGCCCCACACCTGCTTCGGCGCCTCGTGGCCCTATTTTGAACCAGCGGCGCCTAGGGCCGCCGCGCCCGCCGTTCGTGCTCGGCGTCGGGGTTACCGGTCACCGCGCGGGTGCGCTCAATACTGGCGACCTGACGGGCCTCCGTGGCCGTCTTCGCGACGCGTTAATGCTCGCGAGCGACGTCGCCGCGACCCTGGCCAAGTCAAACGCCGCCTTCTTCGATGCCGACCCGCCGTCTTTGCGCTTGATCTCGCCGATCGCCGATGGCGCCGACCAAATCGCGGCCGAAGTCGCGCTCGAACTCGGCTGGGACTTGCAGGTCATTCTGCCGTTCGAGCGCACGTCCTACCGATCAAGCCTCGCCAATGCCAAGTCGCGGTCCGGTTTCGATGCGCTCATCGAACAGGCAATAGGCGTCTTAGAATTGCCAGGCGAAAGCGAAGCAGACGTCGATTCCTACGTCATGGCCGGGCGCGCGACGGTGGCGCATTGCGATATTCTCATCGCCGTATGGGACGGGCGTCCGGCGCGCGGGCGCGGCGGGACTGCCGAGGTCGTCCAGCTGGCGCTGACCCGAGGCACTGCAGTGATCCACGTGGCGCCCGGAAACGGCCATGACGTTCGCCTGATGTGGAGCGGCTTTGATCCCAATGTGCTGACCCTGGCCGACGAACCCGCGGTCGCACGCGCGCTCGACCGGCCGCATCTGGAGCAGGTTCTAAGCGGGCTCCTTCTGCCCCCACCCGATGAGGAGGAGCGGGACTTCATCCACCGCTTCGCGAGCGAGCGGCTGCGCCGAATCCGCACCCGGATCGAATATCCGTTGATGCTTGCGCTAGTCGGGGTCCGACGCTTCGGCGCTAGGGATTTCCGCGAAAAGCATTGCGCCGACCAGATCCGCGACGAGTGGCAGCGCTATCTCTCGGGCTGCGCCAACCCCAATTCCATGTCGGCGCCGATCGCCTCGCTTGAACATGCTTATAGCTGGGCCGACCGGCTGGCGACCCACTTCGCCCAGACCTATCGCAGCGGCCACATCTTCAATTTCGTCCTTGGCGGGCTTGCGGTATGCATCGGGCTGAGCGGGTTCATGGCGCCGCAGTTCAAGTTCGAGTTCGCCGGCATCGAGCTGCTCATCACCTTTGGGATCATCCTCAATGCGTGGATCGGAAATCGCCATCAATGGCACCGGCGATGGCTCGATTATCGTCAGCTAGCCGAGCGGCTGCGCCCGATGCGCAGTCTCAAATTGCTCGGTATTGCCGCCCCAGACCCACCGGGGACCGCGACCAACCCAGTGCCGCGGCGCTGGATCGACTGGTATGCGGGGAGCATCTGGCGCTCCATCGGTTGCCCCGCCGGGTCGCTCGATCCGGCCGGTGCAGCACGGCTTGCGCGGTCGATCGCCGATCATGAAATCGCGCCGCAAGTGGCCTATCACCACCACCATGCGGAGCAAATCGAAGCGCTCGACAAACGGCTCGAGACGATCGGTTTCTCGCTCTTCCTCGCAACCCTCATTGTGTCGATTGCGACGATGGTCGGGATCGCCGAGAATTGGGCGTTCGTCGACCGCTATGGCGACTGGTTCAACCTCATTCAGTCGGGTTTTCCGGCACTTGGCACCACGGTCTTCGGGATCCGCTTCCAAGCCGATTTTGGGGGCGATGCCCTGCGCTCGCTGGCGACCGCTCGAACGCTTGGCAAGATCGACGAGGAGATGCGCCGCAACGCCACCCTGACCCGTGCCGCCGATCTGACCGAACAAGCGGCTCGGGTGATGCTTTCCGACCTCGACGAATGGCGGCTAGTCAACCAACAGCGGGAGCTCGATTATGGCTAGGTCAGCGCGTGGCTTTGACGAACCCCGCGATCGCATCGACCACCGTCGGCGCGACCGGCAATGACGGGTCGCCATAGGTCGCTGCATTGGCCGCGCGATCGTCGCTTGCAACCGTCTTGAGCACATGGTTGACCCCTGCCGCGACGACCAGCTTGGCTCGCGGCTGAGCGCGTGCAAGCGCTTCGGCATCAGCTACCTGCACCTGGAAATCGCGGTCGCCCTGGACCACCAACAGCGGCAGTTCGAGGGTGCCTGCGAGCGCCGCGCTGTCCTGACTCATGAGGTCGATAAGATAGGGCTGCACCGGCTTGTTGAACAAGGCCAGAAGCGGCACGGGGAGGGTGGCAGGATCGACTTCGCGCCCGACTTCCAGCGCATCGAGCGCGCTCAATGCCGGATCAAGGATCGGCGCATTGGCCGGATTGGACTTGAGCTGTTCGCGCAATACCGCGCCGAACCGCCGGCCCATCGCCGATACCGTGACGATGCCGCACAGATCGCTTCGGTCCTGACCCGCCTTGAGCGCGACGAGCCCGCCCTCGCTGTGACCGACCAGCCAGACGCACGGCGCGCCGGTGGCCGCTCGCGCGGACTTGGCCCAGGCGTGGGCGTCGGCGGCGTAGGCGGCGATGGTAACGGCATTGGGGTCGGGGATCGCGGCTTTGCTGCCGAACATCCCGCGCTTGTCGATGCGGACGCTGCTGACCCCGCTTGAAGCGAGCGCCTCGGCAAGCAATTTATAGGGTTGGGCAGTGACTCCCATGGGGTTGTTACCGTCGCGGTCGGTTGGGCCCGAACCGGAGATGATGATGACCACCGGAGTGCCCTTTCCGGCATTGATCAGAGTGCCTTCGAGCGGCCCGCTCGGACCCGGAGCAGTCAGTTGCGAGATCGCTAGCGCGGCCGCAGAAAAGAGTGTCATCATTGGTTGTCTCCCCAGCGCCATTTCCACCCACCCCGGGTGGTGCGCATCATAATCAGAAAAAATAATATCGTCAGCGGGCTGAGGATCGCCAGCGCCACCAGCCAGCGCTCGTCAAAGTAGAGCGCGACACCAATAGACACGGCGATAAATCCAACGAGCAGCACCCAGCCCTGCCAGGCGATCGGCATTCCCGAGCCCAGGCCATGGGACTTGGGCTCAAACCATATGGGACCGTCACTCATCACGTCTTCTCCTTTGGCGGACGGCCGCGCTTGCGCGCGGTTGGCGGCTTCAATTTGATTCCGCGCTCGTGGAGCGCCTCACGCAACAAACATTCGACCTGGGCATTGGCCGAGCGTAAATCACCAGCGGCGAGCCGCTCGACCGCCGACCATAATGCCGGGTCGATGCGAAGCGGAAAGGCTTTGCGGTCGCTGGCCACGATTATTGGTAAAGTGAGCCCGCATTGACCACCGGCTGGGTGTCGCGCTCGCCGCACAATACGACCATCAGGTTCGACACCATCGCGGCGCGACGCTCGTCATCGAGCTCGACCACATTCTTCTCGCTAAGCATCGTGAGCGCCATCTCAACCATGCCGACCGCGCCCTCGACCAACGTCTGGCGCGCGGCGACCACCGCTTGCGCCTGT
>JBDSRE010000090.1:0-3434 GCA_039929465.1 Sphingomicrobium sp.
GAAGCGGCGCGCAGAGCAGCCGACGAAGCCCGCGATTCCAAGGGCTTCAATCACGCCCAGCATTGGGGCTGGGGCGGTCCCGGCGACGGCAGCCGAAGCCGCGAGGAAATGCGCGCGCTGTCGATCCTCGAGATTGATAGCGACGCCGAATATCCGGCGATCAAGGCCGCCTATCGCCGCCTGGCGAAGGACAATCACCCCGATTTGAAGCCCGGCGATGCCGATGCTGCGACCCGCTTCACTCAGGTCAAGGCCGCTTACGATGTGCTGAGCAAGGCCGAGGAGCGGCGGCTTGCTCTCGGCGACGCCGCCGGAGCCGACGCCGGCTAAGCCGCGGCGAGCCGCTTGGCGGTCGCCTGGATCAGCGCGATCATGTTCGGGACCCCTTGAGTTCGATTGGCGCTGAGATGCTTACCGAGTTCGAACGGCTCAAGCGCCGCATCGATGTCCATCTCGGCGATTTCGGCGGCGGGTTTGCACTGGACCGCGGTCAGGACCAGCGCCACGACCCCCTTGGTAATCGCGGCATTGCTGTCGGCCTGGAAGATTAGCCGACCCTCGTCCTCGGTCGGATAGAGCCACACCGAGGCCGAGCAGCCGTGCACCTTGGTAGCGTCGGTCTTTAAAGCATCGGGCATCGGCTCGAGCTGCTGACCAAGGTCGATCAGCAGGCGGTAGCGGTCCTCGACGTCAACCAGCTCATATTCTTCGAGGATTTCGCGCAGCACGGGGAGGGACATCGCATCGCCCTACACGCGCACGGATGAAGTGCCTAACGGTCGCGAAGCTCGTCGATTTCGCGGGCCAGGCTGTTTTCCTTATCGACCGCGATTCGTTCGAGAACTTTGAGCCGGTCCTTGAGCGACTTGACCTCGTCGCGCAGGCGCAGCGTTTCGAGGCTGTCTTCGGGGTCGCCGCGCATCTGGCGCATCGAGCGGACGGGAATGCCGAGCTTGTGCCGGATAATGCTGAACGCGAATACCAGCAGGAGGATGGCAAGGACGAATTCGAATGGGTTCATGCCTGTGTTTCCCTGGCTGGCAGGCGCTCGCGGTCGCGCAAGGCCTCGATTTGCGATGCGGTTTGAACTCCGCCGTCGGTGTCGATCTGTTCGAGCACCCGCACCCGCGCCTCCAGCCGCTCGACGTGCGCGGCATATTGAGCACTTTTCTCGGCGGTGAGGCTGGTTTGAGCCTCCATTTGCCGCTCCTTAACCTTGATCCACATCTTGAACGGCGCGATGCCGATCGCGGCGAGTGGGATGAGGACCCAGATCCAACTTGCTATATCGCTCATTCTTCGTGCTCCGCTCGATCAATCAGTTGCGCGTTGTCTTGAGGCTGTCGATTTCCTGAGCCAGTCGCGTCGGCTCATCGGTGACGATGCGCTCGATCGTCTCGAGCCGGTCCTTGACCGAGCCGAGTTCGGCCCGGAGCTGGGCGTTCTCGCCGGTCAGAAGCTTGATCCGCTCGATCGATTCCTGGTCAGTCTTGGGGTGGATCGCCATTCCCCAGCTGTTCTGCAGCGGATAACCATTCTTGATCCGAAGCCAAGTGTGGAGCAGCGAGCCGCCAACGCCAAGCGCGACGATCGCGACCACCAGCGGCATGACGCGAAGGATGAACGAGAAAACGACAAGAACTTCGGGGTCCATAATACGTCTTTCTTGGGTTAGCGCAGCCGCTCTATTTCACTGGCGAGGCTGCGGTTTTCGGTGGTGACATAGCTTTCGATGTCCGCGAGGCGTCGGTCGAGATCGCGAAAGCGCGACTTGATATCGCCCGCGGCGCGGGTCGGCGAAGCGCGCACGCCCTGCCAGAATTGCTGTTCTTCGCGGTCGTCGCGAAGGCGTCCGCCGGGCCGATCCGGAGTGACGAAGCCGGCGATGAAATAGAAGGGCAGGATCGATCCGCCGCTCATGAAGATGGTGGCGAGGAAGCACACCCTGACCAGCCCGACATCGAATCCGGTGTAATCGGCGATCCCGGCGCAAATCCCCATGACCTTGCCGTGCGCCTTGTCGCGGTAGAAACGCGTGCGGCTCTCGGGTTGCTCGGTAAGGCGCCGCTCAGGCGTGTACTCGCGGTCCATCAGCGCCGCTCCTCGGGCAGGAGGCGGGTATTTTCGCGGCCCGGAAGGCACTGCTGGCGCCAATCGGGATTCTCGGCGGTCATGATGCGCTCGATCGTGCACATCCGCTCATCGAGCCGCCGGGCGACGTCGTGGAGCTCGTCGAGCAATTTCTCGTCCGAACTGGTCAGGGTTTTCGCCTGCTTCCACTTGGTGATGTAATGAAAGATCAGCCACGGGAAGCCGATAAACAGCACCGGCATGACGATTAGCGGGATTAGAATATCTTGCATAAATCTTACTTCCCCTTAGCCGTAGCGGCCGATTTCATTGCTGCTTTCATCGCCAGTAACTCGGCGTCGACCTGTTCGGACGAGCGCAGGTCGGCGATTTCTTCTTCGAGGCTCTTGGGACCGGTCATGCCAAGCGCATCAGCGCGTCCCTCAGCGAAGTCGGCTCGGCGCTCGAGCACGTCGAAGCGCGAGAACGCGTCCTCGGTGCGGTTGCCGTTGAGCAATTCGCGCGCCTTGGCTCGGGTGATCGCGCTTTCGAAGCGGGCGGCGATGGCGTTCTGACGTGCCCGGGCTTCGCGCAATTTGGCCTGGAGCTTGGCGATATCGCCTTCATAACTTTTGAGCGTCGAATCGATCAGTTGGAGCTCCTCGTCCAGTCCGGCGGCCATGTCGGTCGCCTTCTGGCGCTCCATCAGCGCCTGTTTGGCAAGGTCGTCGCGATCCTTGGATAATGCCAGCTCGGCTTTCTCGGTCCAGCTCGACTGAAGCTGGTCGAGGCGGCTGAGTGCTCGGCGCATTTCCTTGCCGTCGGCGATGCAGCGCGCGGCCGAGGCGCGAACTTCGACCAAGGTCTCCTCCATTTCGAGGATGACCATTCGGATCATCTTCGCCGGATCTTCCGAGCGATCGAGCAGCTCGGTGATATTGGCCGCGAAGATATCCCTGGTGCGAGAAAAAATACTCATTCACGAAACTCCGGTGCAATTCTTGGGCCCTTTGTGGCTAACCACCATTCAAGCTCCGTGCCAAAATCTCATCATAAGCAGAAAATAAACGATTTCATTGTCTCATACGTCGATAGTCCTTGCCAAATCATGGGATTTTGCACCAACAGTCGGCCAGTTTGCTAGCGAGGGCAGTGTGGAGCGGTCGGATCAATTCATCGGGCAGAGCCTGCCCTTCCTTGACGCGGTCGAACGCACCAGCCGTGCCGCAACGCTCAACCGACCGGTGCTGGTTATCGGCGAGCGCGGGACAGGCAAGGAACTGATCGCCGAGCGCCTCCACCATCTGTCGACCCGTTGGGCGGGGCCGCTGATCGTGATGAACTGCGCGGCGCTGCCCGAAAAT
>JBDSRE010000091.1:0-19244 GCA_039929465.1 Sphingomicrobium sp.
ATCGCAATCGAGGCTTTGGGTGAGGTCGATCTGGTAGCTCGACAGTTCGAGCACATACACCCCGCCTGCGGGTAAAGGCTTCTGCGCCAAAATAGGCAGCCCGATATTGCCGCCCATTAGGCTCGGCACGCCCGCCGTCTGGAGGATATGGTGGATGAGCGCGGTGGTGGTCGATTTGCCGTTGGTGCCGGTGATCCCGACAATCTTGTGCGGCGGAAGCTCGGGCCGGGCGCGGGCGAACAGTTCGATGTCGCCGATGATCTCCACCCCCGAGTCGCGAGCCCGCTGTGCTATCGGGTGGCGGTTGAGTGGCAGGCCGGGGGTGACGACGAGGCTGTCGAATTGGCTGAGGTCGGCGCTGTCGAGATCGGCGATCGTCGCGCCCGCTGGTGCGCTCGCCCGTGCTTCCTTATTGGCATCCCAAGCCGTCACTTTGGCTCCGCTGGCAAGCAACGCCGCGACCGTTGCCAGCCCGCTCCGCGCCAGCCCGTAGACGGCATAATGCTTGCCCGAAAAGGCGCGCGCGGTGATCACCTGAGCTTGAGCGTCGACAGGCCCGCAAGCGCGAGGATGAATGCGATGATCCAGAAGCGGATCACCACGGTCGGCTCGGACCATCCCTTATGCTCGAAATGGTGGTGAATGGGCGCCATCAGAAACACCCGTTTGCCGGTCCGTTTGTAGACCGCGACCTGGATCACCACCGATGCCGCTTCGAGCACGAACAATCCGCCGATGATCACAAGGACGAATTCGTGGTGGGTGGCGACAGCGATGGTGCCGAGCGCGCCGCCCAAGGCAAGGCTTCCGGTATCGCCCATGAACACCGCCGCGGGCGGGGCATTGAACCACAAGAACGCAAGCCCAGCGCCGACGATCGCCATGCACAATACGGTGAGGTCGCCGACCCCCGGCACGTGGGGAATCCCCAGATATGCGGCGAATTTCACATTGCCGACGAGGTAAGCGATGATAAAGAACGCGAGGCTGGCGATGATCACTGGCATAGTCGCGAGCCCATCGAGCCCATCGGTCAGGTTCACGGCGTTGCCGAACGCGACGATCACGAACGCACCGAAGGCGATGTAGTACCAGCCGAGATCGGCCACCGGCCCCTGGACGAACGGGAGGTAGAGGTCAGTCGACCCCGAGCGGACGATTAGCCAGGTTGCAAAACCGGCGATGATGAATTCGAGGAACAGTCGAAGCTTGCCTGAAATTCCCTTATGGTGCGATTTCCTGACCTTGTCGTAATCGTCGAGGAAGCCGATCGCGCCGAAGCCGGTGGTGACCAGCAGGCACGCCCAGATGTACGGGTTGGCGAACTCCATCCACAGGACGACGGAGACGGTGACCGCGATCAGGATCAGCAATCCGCCCATCGTCGGGGTGCCGCGCTTGGCCAGGTGGCTTTGGGGACCGTCGGCGCGGATCGGCTGACCCTTGCCCTGGCGCGAGCGGAGCCAGGAAATGAACCACGGCCCGAGCAGAAGCCCGATTGCAAGGGCGGTCGCGCTTGCCGCACCGGCGCGGAAACTGATGTAGCGGATAAGATTGAGCAGGCCGGGAAAACCAAGCTGATCGGCGATGATGTACAGCATCTAGCGTCCCCCCGTGACGCGATCGACCAGCGCCGCCAGCCCGACCGAATTGCTCGCCTTGACCAGCACTGCATCGCCGGGGCGCAGCAATGCAAGCAGCTTCGTGATGGCGTCATCGACGGTGGCGGCGCGGTGCACTGCCACCGACGCGCCAACGGCAGCAGCAAGCGGCTCCATCTCGGGGCCGATCAGGATCAATTCGTCGACCTCAGCGGCGATCACTTCGGGCGCGAGGCCGGCGTGGAGTTCGTCGCTGTGCTTACCAAGCTCGCGCATTGGCCCGAGCACCGCGATCCGCCGCTCCACCCCCCGCTCGTCGCCAAGGCTCGCAAGGGTTGCAGACATCGACGCGGGATTGGCATTATAGCTTCCGTCGATGAGCAGCGCGCTGCCCTCCCCAACCGCGATGGAATGGCGCTCGCCGCGGCCCTTAAGCCCGCCCATATCAGCCAGTGCCAAGCCCGCGACCGCGACATCGGCGCCGACCGCTTCGACCGCCGCGAGCACGGCCAAGGCATTACTCACCCAATGCGCGCCGCACTGGGCGATGGTAAAGGTCAGCTCACTCTCGAGTAGCGAAGCTGTGATCAGGCTGCCCTGCCCCTCGGCCACGGCGTGGACGGCATGGACGTCAGCATCGCCGCTGCCGAAGGTGATGATGCGATCGGCGGTGCGGCGCGCGGCCTTGACCAGTCGATCGCGAAACTCGCTGTCATTGGGGATGATCGCAATTCCGTCGGGCTCGAGTCCGGCGAAGATTTCCGCTTTTGCATCGGCGATCGCCTGAAGGCTTCCGAGCATTTCCATATGCGCCGGCGCGATTGCCGTGATCAGCGCGAGATGGGGGCGAACGAGCGCGGTCAATTCGGCGATCTCGCCGGCGTGGTTCATGCCCATTTCGAGCACCGCGAAGGTGCAGTCGCGCGGCATTCGGGCGAGGCTCAGCGGAACCCCAGTGTGATTGTTGTAGCTTCTGACCGAGCGGTGGGTTCGTGTCGGCGCTACCCGGTCGAGCGCTGCAAACAGGGCTTCCTTGGTCGACGTCTTGCCGACTGAACCGGTGACCCCGATGACCGTTGCCGAGCAGCGCTCGCGGGCGGCCCGGGCGAGTGCCCGAAGCGCAGTGAAGGTGTCAGCAACGAGCACGTGCGGTCCGTCCACAGGGCTCGAAACAAGCGCCGCTTCGGCGCCCTGTTCGAACGCCCCGGCGACGAATTGATGACCCTCACGCGCTGTTCCAGGCATGGCAACGAACAGGTCGCCGGGGCGTACTTCGCGACTGTCGAAGGTCATTCCGGTGACGCTGAAATCGGCGCTTGCAGTGCCGTCGGTAGCAGCGGCGATTTCTGCCGAGGTCCACAGGGCGTTCACCCCGCGCACTCTCGCGCGACCAGCACATCATCGAACGGCAGAACGCGCTGGTCGGCACCGGCGCCAATAATCTGCCCGGTCTCATGGCCCTTCCCGGCGAGGAGGACGATATCGCCCGATTTGGCCTGGCGAAACGCTTCGCGGATCGCTTCGCGCCGATCGGCCACCTCGATCGCGCCCGGTGCCTCGGCAAGAATCTGGCGGCGGATCGCGGTCGGGTCTTCGCCGCGCGGGTTGTCGTCGGTAACGATGACGACGTCGCCGAACTTGCTCGCCGCAGCGCCCATCTCCGGCCGTTTCCCCTGATCGCGGTCGCCGCCGGCACCGAAGACAACGATCAACCTACCGTCAACATGCGGGCGCAGCGCTGCGATCGCCGCTTCCAGCGCATCGGCGGTATGGGCGTAATCGACATAGACCGGAGCGCCCGACTTGCTGATCACCGCCCGCTCGAGTCGACCGCGCACCGGCGCGACGCGCTGCATTGCTGAAAACGTCGCGTCCCATTCACCGCCGGTGGCGAGCACCAGCCCTGCAGCAGTGAGGACATTGGCGGCCTGGTAAGCGCCAATTAGCGGGAGGTTTAGCGTGTAGCGCTTCCCGTCATGTTCAAGCAGCAGATTCTGGCCGAGCGGGGTCGGCTCCTGATCGACCAGACGAATGGTTTCGCCCTTGGCGCCAACAGTCATCACCTTGTGCCCGCATTTCTCCGATCGGGCGATGACCTCGTCCGACCTGCCATCGTCGGTCCACACCACGATCGGGGCGCCGGGGCGCAAAAGCCGTTCGAACAACCGCATCTTGGCCTCGAAATACGCATCTATCGAACCATGGTAATCGAGGTGGTCGCGGCTAAAATTGGTGAATGCGGCGGCGGCCAGCGCAACGCCCTCGCAGCGGTGTTGGTCGAGGCCGTGGCTGGAGGCTTCGTAAGCGGCATGGCTGATGCCCATGCGCTTGAGCCCCGCCATGTTGCTGAGAAACGTGACGATGTCCGGTGTGGTCAGTCCGGTCTTGACCTGATCGTCGCTGGTGGTCACTCCAAGCGTTCCGATCGAGGCTGAGCGGTGACCGCTAATGCGCCAGATCTGGCGGGTCATTTCGACCGTCGAGGTCTTGCCGTTGGTCCCGGTCACCGCGACCACGATGTCGGGAAAAGGCGCATAAAATTTCGCCGCCAACTCGGCAAAGCGGGCACGCGGTTCGGGGCTTGCGATATGCGGGACTTGGGCGACCACCGCTTGGGGCAGCGCGACCACTGCGATCGCGCCGCGATTCACGGCCTCGGCAATGAAGTCCTCGCCGTTGAAACTGCCCCCGCGAAAGGCTCCGAACACGCTTCCTCTGGCGACCTTGCGATGATCGATCGCAAAACCGGTGACTACGGCATCGCAGACAATGGCATCGCTGAACATGGAATCGCTATCGCCATCCGCGAGATCGCGAAGTCTCATGTCCCTTCAGCCCTTGGGATGTTCGTCGTGAACGAAGGGCAGGACCTCCTGCATGTTCGGCTCGCGGTTCTTGTCGGGGTGAACGCCGAGCATCGGTCCGATCCGGCTGACGGTACGGGAAAAGGCCGGAGCGACGTTCCAACTGGCATAGCGAAAACCAAAGGTTTCGGCGGTTTCTTTGGGCTCGTCGAGCATCATCACCATCACATAGCGTGGCTCGTCCATCGGGAACACACCGGCGAAGCTCGTCAGCACTACAGTCTGGCTGTAGTGCCCGCCAACGATTTTCTGCGCGGTTCCGGTCTTTCCGCCAACGCGATACCCCGGCGCATCAGCCTTCTTGCCGGTACCCTGAGTCACCACCAGCCGGAGAAGTGCACGCATCTTGTAGCTCGTCTCCTCCGTGAACACTCGATGCCCCTTCGGCACCGGGTGTCCCGGACCGATCTTGAGCAAAGTCGCCGGTCGGTAAATGCCGCCATTGAACAACGTCGCGTAACCGGTTGCGAGGTGGAGTGGAGTGACCGCGATGGCGTGACCATAGCCGACGGTCATCGTTTCGAGCGGGCCCCAGCGGGCCCCAGCAGTCAATGTCCGCCCGCGCTCCTTGAGCTCGACCTGGACCTTATCGAGAAAGCCCATTTTCTTGAGAAACGCTTTTTGCCGCACGGCGCCCAATTCATGCGCAATTTGCGCGGTCCCGATGTTCGAGCTTTCTTTTAGGATTTCGGCGACCGTGCACCGCCGCCCAAAAGGGTGGGTGTCGTGGATGACACGACCATAGACATGGAGTTCATGCGGACAATTGTACATCTGGCCGAAGCTCTTGATGATGCCGCTGTCCATGGCCATTGCGACAGTGAACGGCTTGAACGTTGAGCCAAGCTCGTAAACGCCGAGCGTGGCCCGGTTGAAGCGGGCATCGGGCGATCCCTGACCCGCGATATTGAGGTTGAGCGCGGGCAGCGAGGTCATTGCCAGCACTTCGCCGGTATGAAGGTCCATGATGACCCCAGCAGCACCGATCGCCGAAAAGCTTGTCATCGCCGCGCTCAGTTCATGTTCAAGCGCCTGCTGATAGCGGTTCCCTATCGACAGGGTCAGCGGCTGCCCGCGAGTGTCCGGGTTCGACAGATAATCGTCATAGGCACGCTCCATCCCGGCGACACCATGGCCATCGATGTCGGTAAACCCGATGACGTGCGCCGCAAGGCTGGTCTGCGGGTAAAGCCGGTCGGGCTCGCGCTGGATCGCAAGACCGGGGTCGCCGAGCGCATTCACCGCTGACACCACCCCCGGCGAAGCTCGTCGGCGGAGGTAGAAGAACGGCTTGCCCGACCGCATCATGGCGAAATATTGTTCTTCGCTGCGCTCGGGCATCAACCGCGCCAGCGACCGCGCGATTGCGAGCTTGTCGCCGATGATCTTGGTCGGGTGGATGGCGATGGTCCAGGCATCGATCGTCCGTGCCAGCGGCTGGCCGTCGCGGTCGACAATATCGCCGCGCTCGGGGATCAAGGTCGTCACCCCGGTCTTGCGTCCGGCATGGTCGCCGAATGCTGCCAGCCACAGGATCCGAAGCGCGACCAGTGCGACGAGCCCGGCGAACAGCAGCATCGCGAACATCAGCCGCTGGTGCATCACCGCGAGTGTCTGACGGCGCTGCCCGACAAGCCGAAGCCGCTCGGGCCGTGACGCGACGAGAGCGGGCGACTGGGCGTTCATCGCGGCGTGGTCGAATCCTTGTGTTTCGCGGCCGCCGGCTTTGCCGCGGGGAGCGGTGCCAGCGGGTCGGCTTTCGCAAGCTGTGCCGCTTTTGTCACCGGCTTGGATGGCGCCGCGAGCAGCTTATCCACCGATTTCTTTGGCCCGGGTTTGGCGGCCGCGAGGCCCGACATATCCACTGGCCGGTGAGTAGCCGGCTTCGCCGCCGTAGCCGGTTGACCAATGGACTTCCTGGCTCTCGCCGCAGGAGAAACAACGGGAGCATTTGCCGGGACCTCGCGCGTCTCGGTCTTCAAACTGGCCTGATTGAGCAGGGCTTTGGGGGTAAGCGATTTGGGACGGGCGCTGTCGTCGCCGTCGTCCTGACCGATCGGCGGCCTGGCCGGCTCCGGCGCTGGTGCCTTGGCAAGTACCACCGGCGCGTCGATGACCGGCCGGTCATCGGGACGGGCGAGTTTGGCGAGCTCGAAGCTGCCGCTCAAAAACTGGTCGGCCGAGGGCGCCGACAGGGCCAGCACCTTGGCATTCCACCGCTCGAGCTGGGCAAGCCGTCCGCGGGTGCCGATTTCGGTTTGGAGGACACGCATATCGCGCTGAGCAAGCACGATCTTGGTTTCGACTGCCTCGAGCGCGGCGCGCTCCGATGCCACGCGCAACGACACCAGGTAGCAGCCAAGCGCCGCCGCGGCGCAGGTCGCCGCCATGAACAGTGACCGAAAAGACCTGTCGGCGCTCATTGCATCCGCTCGTAACGGGGCGGGGCGTCGGTCCGGGTAGCGCTGCGCAGCTTGGCTGAACGCGCGCGCGGGTTGCGCACCAATTCGTCGGCTGACGGTGACAGCGGCTTGGCAATTCGTGTGAACGTCGGAGTGGCGGGATCGATTAGTGCCGGACGGTGGCGCGATCCGCCGGGGTCGCCGCCGCTGCGGGTGCGCAGGAAGCGCTTGACGATTCGATCTTCAAGGCTGTGGAAAGTAACCACTGCAAGGCGTCCACCAGGCCTGAGCGCGCGCTCGGCAGCTTCAAGGCCCTGCTCGAGTTCGTCGAGCTCGGCGTTCAAATGGATTCGGATCGCCTGAAAGGTGCGGGCTGCCGGATCGGCCTTCTGTCCCGGGCGGAAGCCGGCAGCGCGGCGGACGATCGCGGCCAATTCAGCGGTGCGCTCAATCGGGCGCGCGGCGACGATTGCTCGAGCGATCGCCCGGGCGCGCGGTTCCTCCCCATAGTCGCGCAGTACCCGGGCGATCTCGGCCTCTTCCGCAGCGTTGAGATATTCCGCCGCAGTGAGGCCGGATTTGTCCATCCGCATGTCGAGCGGACCGTCGGACTGGAACGAAAAGCCGCGTTCCGGACGGTCGATCTGCATTGAGCTGACGCCGATATCGAGGGCGATTGCATCGACCAGGCCGATGCCGCGCTCGGCAAGCGCCCGGTCCATCTGGCTGAAGCGTTCCTCGACCAGGGTCAGTCGGCCGCTGCCGATAGCGTCGGGGACGAGCGAGGGAGCGGCGGCAATTGCATCGGGATCGCGATCGAAGCCGATCACCCGCTCGGCCCCCGCATCGAGCAGGGCGCGGGTATAGCCCCCCGCTCCGAAAGTTCCGTCGATCACGGTGCCACCGTCGTGGACGGCAAGCGCCGCGACGACGTCAGCGACCAGCACCGGCACATGGGGGGCCGTCCGTGCGCCGGCGCCAGTCATCGCGCTGCTCCACGCTCGTTCAAGCGAAAGCGGGCGATATCCTTTAAATCTTCGGGAATGCGGTCATCGCCGAGCAGCAGCTCGGGGTTCCAGATCTGGAATGTCTCTCCGGTGCCGAGAAACAATGCGAGGTCCGCAAGCTCGCCCTTCAGACGCATCATCGGCGGAACCAGGATCCGTCCCGAACTGTCGTAAGGCACTTCTTCGGTAGCAGCGAACGCCATCAGATTGCGCTGCTGGTAGCCGACCGCGGAATCGGCGCCAGTCTCTTCCTTTTCCGCCAGCCGCTCAAGCTTGGCGTGCCTGAGCGCGGCATAAGCCGGGTCGTAAGCGATGAGGCAGGGAAAGGCTTCGTTCTTGGCCAGAACGATGGTCCGGGTTGCTCCGCGGCGCTCGATCACGCCGCGCAGGAATGCCGGGATGGATACGCGCCCCTTCGCGTCCACCGCGTTCAGCGCACTGCCCTGAAACAGATGCTCAAGCGCCACGACTACTCCCCTTCGTCGCGCGCGGCCGACCCCAAGCGGGCGCACGCCTTCGCGCACGCACCGCGGTTTCATTCGATCTGAAGGATCAGCCCCGCGCTACAGGGAGGTGTTGGTAACCCATCGTTATTAGGGATACAATGGGTTTTCGTGGGATTTGGTGGGTTATGGAAGGGTTAGCGCGGATTTCTGCGGTTTTAGACCGAAGGAATTCGCGCCCGTTCCGGCTTCGTTCCGGTATGAAGGCCTGTGGATAAGCCTGTGATTAGATAGCGAATCATCGCGACTCGACCGAATCGAGTTGAGCCAGTACCGCTTCGGCATTGCCCGCCGCCCCATCGCCCAGTCCTTCCACGTCGAGCAGGTCGGCGTCGGCGACAACGATCGCTTTCCCCTTGCCCACGGTGCAGCGAGCGGCCAGCGCCCCGCGATCGATCGCGCATGTCCCGGCAAGCGATCCTGGCGACGCCGTCAGCACCTTGTTGCCGCCGATTGCCCTGATAACCGGGCCGTGCTGATCGGGCGCGTCTAATCTCAGCCCCCAATGCCCAAGCAGGCCGGTGTCGGCAAACATCGCCGGCGGACGAGTCGGGTCGCCGAGCGCCTTCCCGCTAGGCCATTCGAGCAGCGGGTCGGCAAACAGCAGCACCCGTCCCCCGCGCCGCACCCAGTCGTCGAGCGCGACCAGATTGTCTGCGGTTTGCGCCCGAGGCTGCGCCATCATTAGCAGCTTGCCCTTGGCCAGGGCCGCGGGATCGGTCACATCCACCGCCACCACCTGATAGCGCGAGCGCAGCGCTACGAACATCGCCGAGCCTTTCTGATCCAGGCCGAATTCCTCGCCGAACACAAGCGGAAGGCTGGTCAGGAGCATGAGTACTGGCTTGTTGCCGAGGCGCTCCTCTCGGCCGCCACGGGCTAGCGCGAACGCCGCCGCACCCACCGCAGCAAGCAGCAGAAAAAGCGCGGCGATCCGCGTTTTGCTCACTTGTCAACGGTGTTATTGGCCAAGGCGTCGGCAGCCCCCGGGGCGACGCCAAGCTCGGCCAACGGCTCGCTCGGCTCCTCGGGCGATGGGGGCTTGGTGCTGGCGGCGGGCGTGGCGACCGCATTGGCCTCTTCGTCGCGGCTCGAGCGGTTGATTACCGATCCGATCAGGACGAGCAGAAAGGCGAGGGCGAGGCCAGTCAATCCGATCCGAATGCGCCGCGCGCTGCTGCCGAGCTGGTTGGGCATTACATCGACGAAGCTATGGCCCGGTTCGACAATTTGCAAGCGCAGCCCCTTGACCGGGCGCGGTCTTGTCCGGCAGGGGCGATGCCCATGAACAAGCAAATCATCATCGTCGGCCTCGTCGCAGCTCTGGCCGCCTGCAACAAAGAAAGCCATACCATCGTCGAGAGCGGCCCAGGCGATGAACGCAACGCTTCGGCGGACGCCAATGTCGTGCTTCCGCCATCGATCGTCAGCAGCAAGGTCTATCGCTGCGCCGACAATGTCATCGTTCATGTCGACTGGTTGTCGGACGGGAAGTCGGCCACTCTGCGCACCGACAAGGCTGGAACCCCGACCACGGTTACCGCCGAAGAAGCAGGCAAGGCGATGATCGCCGAGGGCGGTTATTCGCTCGACGGCAGCGCCCAGGGCGATTCGGCCAGGATCGGCGTCCCCGGCCACAGCTCGCAAAGCTGCAAGGCCTGATATTCGCGATTCGCTGACTTCGCTGCATCTGACCAGGCGGGCCTTCGCCGGCGGTGCCGGAGTGCTTGCGCTGGCGCCCTTTGCCGGGCGGCTCGGTGCAGTGCCCTTGGCCGGGGTTTATGATTCGGCGATCGCCGCCATTGCCGCTTATGCCGAGCAGCATCGCAGCTTTTTCAACCTGCCTGGCCTGACGCTCGGTCTGACCGTCCCCGGGGACCCGCAGCTGACCCGGCATTTCGGTTTCGCCGAAGCTGGCGCGAAGACCGCAATCACCGACCGAACCCTGTTCCAGGTCGGGTCGATTTCCAAGCTGATGACGGCTGCGCTGGTCCACCAATATGCCGCTTCCGGCCAGATCCGGCTGAGCGACAAGATCGCCGACTTGATGCCCGAAATCCCAGTTCCGGCTAAGGATGGAATCACCGTCCAGCAATTGCTCGATCATGTCTCGGGCCTGCCCGCGGACAGCCCGCTATTCCCGCCGGGCGGACTGTGGACCGGGTTCAAGCCGGGCAGCCAATGGTATTATTCGAACACCGGCTACGACATCCTCGGAAAGCTCATCGAACATCTCGGCGGGCGGCCGCTGAGCCGCCAATTGCACGACCGCCTGTTCGAACCGCTTGGAATGGCCCACACCATTGGGGCGATTACCGCCGACCAGCGCACACTTTTCGCCCAAGGCTACGAGGCTGCGGATAGCGCCGAACCATTCGTCCGCGGCACTGCGCTCGCGCCTGCCGCCTGGGTCGATGTGACCTTCGCTGCGGGAAGCGTGGCCTCGACCGCCAGCGACATGAACCTGCTGCTACGCTCGCTCGCCGATGCCGCGCAAGGACGCGGCGGGATGGGCCTGCCGCCGGCCGCGGCCCTTGACTATGTCCGCCATGCGGTCGCCAGCGACGCCCGCGCGATGCATTATGGCAATGGCCTGATGCATGTCGGAAGCAACACCCATAATTACCTCCACCACACCGGCGGGATGGTGAGCTTCTCCTCCGCATTCCACGTTGACCCGACAAGCGGGGTTGGCGCCTTTGCAAGCTCGTCAATCAGCGCGTTCGCTGCTTACCGTCCGCGCCTGCTGACCTTGTTCGCGGTCGATGCCCTGAGCGCGGCGCGTGCCGGTCGCCCGCTGCCTAAACCACCGCCGCTCAGCATCCCGCTCGCCAATGCCGCCGACTTTGCCGGATCCTATGCCGGCGAAGGGGGAGCGTTCGAAGTCCGCACCGGCCCCGCTGGCCTGAGCATCGTCGCCGATGGCCGCGACGCGCCCCTCGAAGCGTGGGGCAGTGACCTCTTCCGAACCCTCCACCCACGCTTTCGCCAATTCTCACTGTTATTCGAACGCGGCACCGCGAAGAAAGTGGTCGGCGCGAGCTGGGGCCCATCAAGCTTTGCGCGCGCGGGTTCGGGTTGGTCAGCGCCCACTTCCGACCCGCGCCTCGCCAAACTCGCCGGCCGCTACATCGACGACAGCCCGTGGTGGGGCGCTGCGATCATCGTCGAGCGCGCCGGCAAATTGTGGATCGGGACCGAAACTCCTCTGACCCCGATCAGCACCAACCTATGGCGCATCGGCGAGGACGGCTGGTCGCCCGAACGCGGCACCTTCGCCGACGTCATCGACGGACGCCCACAGACGTTCCTGTTTTCAGGTGAAAAGTTCGTCCGCCACGACATCTAGCGGTAGTCATCTAGGCGAGCCCATCTAGGCGGGGCCGCACTGGGCGGCTAGGAGCCGCGCCATGTCGAACCCGGAAATCACCCCGGAGGCCGTTGCCGAACACGGTCTTTCGGAGCACGAATACGCCCGAATCCTCAAGGCGATGGGGCGTGACCCCAATCTCCTCGAGCTTGGCATCTTCTCGGTCATGTGGTCGGAGCATTGCAGCTACAAAAGCTCGCGCTTTCACTTGAAAAAGCTCCCGACCGAGGCACCGTGGGTAATTTGCGGGCCGGGCGAAAATGCCGGAGTCATCGATATCGGCGATGGTCAGGCGGCAATCTTCAAGATGGAGAGCCATAACCACCCGAGCTATATCGAGCCTTATCAGGGCGCCGCGACCGGGGTCGGCGGGATCCTGCGCGATGTCTTCACCATGGGCGCTCGCCCGATCGCCAATTTGAACGCCCTGCGCTTCGGCCGGCCCGACCATCCGCGGATGCGTCACCTGATTTCGGGCGTGGTCGCGGGCATCGGCGGCTACGGCAATTGCGTCGGTGTTCCAACGGTCGGCGGAGAGGTCAATTTCGATCCCGCTTATGACGGCAATATCCTGGTCAACGCGATGACCGTCGGGGTCGCGAGCACCGACAAGATTTTCTATTCGGCGGCAACCGGGCTGGGCAATCCGATCGTCTATGTCGGGTCCAAGACCGGGCGCGACGGGATCCACGGGGCGACCATGGCAAGCGCCGATTTCTCCGAAGACAGCGAGGACAAGCGCCCGACGGTCCAGGTCGGTGACCCGTTCACCGAAAAATTGCTGATCGAGGCGTGTCTCGAACTGATGGCGACCGACATTATCGTCGCCATCCAGGACATGGGCGCCGCCGGTCTCACCTCCTCCTCGGTCGAAATGGCATCGAAGGGCGGTGCCGGCATTCGCCTCGACATGGACAAGGTGCCGTGCCGCGAGACTGGCATGACGCCTTATGAAATGATGCTGTCAGAATCGCAGGAGCGGATGCTAATGGTCTTGAAGCCCGGCCGCGAAAGCGAGGCCGAAGCGATTTTCGCCAAGTGGGAACTCGACTTTGCGGTCATCGGCGAGGTTACCGACACTGGGCACATGGTGCTCGAATTCGGCGGCGAGACGGTATGCGACATCCCCCTTGGCCCGCTCGCCGACGACGCACCCGAATATGACCGGCCATACCTCAGTTTGGCTGACTACAAGGCCTGGGCCGGAGTGAAACCGCTCGCCAAGCCGCCACTATCGCCCAGCATCGCGGGCGACCTGATGCAACTCATGGCCAGTCCCAATCTCGCCAGCCGCCGCTGGGTGTGGGAGCAATATGACCAGCAGGTTGGCGGAGACACCGTCCAGCGCCCCGGCGGCGATGCCGCGGTGGTGCGAGTCCACGGCACCCAAAAGGCAATTGCGATGACCACCGACTGCACCCCGCGCTATGTCTTTGCCGACCCTTATGAAGGCGGGAAGCAGGCCATCGCCGAGGCGTATCGCAACCTCTGTGCGGTCGGCGCGACTCCGCTCGCAGTCACCAATTGCCTCAATTTCGGTAATCCCCAGCGGCCCGAAATCATGGCGCAACTGGTCCACGCCCTGCGCGGCATGGGCGAGGCGTGCCGGGCGCTCGACTTCCCGATCGTCAGCGGCAACGTCTCGCTTTACAATGAGTCCAAAGCTACCGGCGGCGGCTCGGCCATTTTGCCCACACCAGCGATCGGCGGTGTCGGATTGCTCGACGACTGGCAAAACAGCGCGACCATCGCGTTCAAAGGCGAGGCCGAGCGCATTCTGCTGATCGGCGCCGACCCGCTCAGCGCGCCGGAAATCGGCCAGTCGCTGTGGCTTGATGTCTGCCACGGGCGCCGCGACGGGCCGCCGCCCAGAGTCGATCTCGTGGCCGCCCGCCGAAACGGCGAGTTTGTTCGCCGGCTAATCGGCGAGGGCCTGGTGACTGCAGTCCACGATGTGTCGGATGGCGGTATTCTGGTCGCCGTGGCCGAAATGGCGCTCGCCGGCGGGATTGGCGCCGCCCTCGCGCTCGACTCGTTCGAAGACCGAGTGGACCGTGAGAAAGTGGTCCACGCCTGGTCGTTGTTCGGCGAATCGCAGGGGCGCTATTTGGTCACCGAACCGCTCAGAAACCATTTCATCGAGAAGTTGGCCAGCGACAGCGGAATCGGGTGCTGCTTCATCGGCTGGACCGGCGGCGACTCCCTCTATTTGCGCGGCTCTGACGAAGATAAGCGCGACGAAGTGTCGCTGAGCGACCTGCGCGATGCCCATGAGGGCTTTTTCCCGGCGCTGATGGGCAGCGAGCTTTAGGGCCGTGAAACCTGTCCCTCACCTGCCCTATACCGCGCTCCCCGACCTCAGCGACGACCAGCGCATCGCCGCCGCGCGCGCATTTCGCGAGTCCATCGAAACGCGCCGTACATGCCGCATGTTCAGCGCTACGCCGGTCCCGCGGGAAGTGATCGAACAGGCGATCCTCGCCGCCGGCACCGCGCCGTCGGGCGCAAATCACCAGCCATGGCATTTCGCGGTCGTCACCTCGCCCGACCTCAAACACCGAATCCGCATCGAGGCCGAGAAAGAGGAAGCCGCCTTCTACGCCGGAAAGGCGGGCCAGGAATGGCTCGAGGCGCTGGCCCCGCTCGGCACCGATGAAGACAAACGCTTCCTCGAGATTGCACCCTATTTGATTGTCGTGTTCGGCCAACGCCGGGGCGGGATCGAGCCGGGCGACGACAAGAAGAATTATTATGTTACCGAGAGCGTCGGGATCGCCTGCGGGCTGTTGCTCGCGACGCTGCACAAGGCGGGCCTCGCGACGCTCACCCACACCCCGTCGCCGATGGGCTTTCTGAGCGACATTTGCAGGCGCCCGGCGAGTGAAACGCCGCTGATGGTCATCGTCGCCGGCCTCCCCGGGGACGGCGCGGTCATTCCCGAATATGCAACACGCAAGAAGCTGCTGGAGCACATCGCCAGCTGGCTGTGAGCGCCTAAAGCCGGCCGAACCCCTGGTTGCTTGCGCGCCGGCCGAACCCGCCGCTCGGCGCGGCGCGGGTCAGCACCGGGTTGGTTTCCTTGTCGAACGCGGCGAGGGTCTCGCCGAACAGCCGCCGAAGCGCGACCACATGGGGCACTAGCTCGTCGCAGAAGCGATGGGTTTCGACGCACAGGCGCGCAGTGGTTTCAATATGCTCGGCGATGTCCGCCAGCGGCTGGGCGCCGAGCTGTTGCGATTCGCCCTTCAGCGTATGCGCCGGGAGCACCAATGCGGCGGACATCTGGTCGCGCATTGCCTGTTCAATCTGGGCAACCGACTTGACGCCATCTTCCTTGAAATAGCCGAGGATGCGGATGAAATCGGTACCAAGCTCGGCCCGGCTACGCTCGAAATGTGCCCAGTCGATGATGTCTGGGCGAGCTTCGTCCACGCGCGAATCGAAGTGCTGGTCCAAGATCAATTCCTGCTTCCCCGGTCGAGCGGGCGTGGTTCCACATCACTGCGATAGAGCGCAAAGGGTAAACTTTGGATTAGCGACGGTTCTTGTCGTCGAACGGATTGCGACTTGAGCGAAAGTTGAGGCGGATCGGCACCGGCCCCAGCTTGAGGTCGCGGCGCAGGGCGTTGACCAGGTAGCGGCGATAACTTTCGGGCAATTCGTCGGTGCGGTTGCCGAACACCGCGAAGGCCGGCGGGCGGGTATTGGCCTGGGTGATATAGCGCAGCTTGATCCGTCTCCCCCCCGGCGCTGGTGGCGGATTGGCCTCGATCGCACGTTCGAACCAGCGGTTAAGCTCGCCGGTCGCGGTGCGCATGCTCCACGCTTCGCGCAGCTCGAACGCGACCTTGAGCAGTGTGTCGATGCCCTTGCCGGTCATGGCCGATACGGTCAGCAGCGGCACGTCCTTCAATTGCGCGAGGCCTTCGGCAAGTGCACCCTTGATGCCGTTGAACAGACTTGAGGCGTCTTCCGCGACATCCCATTTATTAACCGCGATGAGCAGTGCGCGTCCCTCCTCCAACACTTGGTTGGCGATCTTGAGGTCCTGCACTTCGAGCCCGCGGGTGGCGTCTAGCAACAGCACCACAACTTCGGCGAAGTCGATCGCTCGGGCCGTGTCGGCGACGGAAAGCCGCTCGAGCTTGTCATCGACCTTGGCGCGCTTGCGCAGACCGGCGGTGTCGATCAGCCGAACCGCTTTGCCATCCCATTCCCACTCGATGCTGATCGAATCGCGCGTGATCCCGGCTTCGGGGCCGGTAATCATGCGCTCCTCGCCGACCATCCGGTTGACCAGGGTGGATTTGCCCGCATTGGGGCGACCGACGATCGCTAGCTTGAGCGGTGCCGCCGGGTCGTCGGGGTCGTCAATCATCGCTTCGAGCAGATCCTCGCGCTCGACCAGCGGCTGCAACAGTTCGAACAGATCGGCCATGCCCTCGCCATGTTCGGCGCTGATCGCGATCGGATCGCCGAGGCCGAGTTTATAGGCCTCCAGCCGCCCGGTTTCGCCCGACCGCCCTTCGGCCTTGTTGGCGACCACCACCACCGGGGTCGATTCGGCGCGAAGCCAGCGGCCGATTTCCTCGTCGAGCGGAGTCAGCCCTTCGCGCGCGTCGATCAGGAACAAGGCGGCGTCGGCCTCGCGCACCGCGGCCTCGGTCTGGGCGCGCATCCGCCCCGGCAGGCTGGCGGGATCATCATCCTCGAAACCGGCGGTGTCGATGACCCGAAAATCGAGCCCGAGCAGCGCCGCCTCCCCCTCACGCCGGTCGCGGGTTACCCCCGGCCGGTCGTCGACCAACGCCAGGCGCTTGCCCACCAGGCGGTTGAACAGGGTCGATTTGCCGACATTGGGACGGCCGACGATGGCGACGGTTGGAAGGGGCATAAGGGGCCGATAGCAGCGCTTGCCCGAATGTGCGACGGCCTAGCCAGCGGCCTTACCGAAAGGCGTGGAGCACGGCCTTGTCGTCGAGCACGTAGAGCGTGGAATTGGCGACCACCGGTGGGACGCTGATCCCGGCCTTGATCCCGGTCTGGCTCTGGAACGACCCGCTCTGGGGGTCGATGTTGATGATCACACCATTGCTGCCGGCAACGATCAGCCTGCCACCGGCGAGGATCGGCCCCGAATAATCAATCTGGCCGCTCTTCTTCTTAACATTTTCGAACCCCGGCAGCTGGTTGATCCAGCGGACATGGCCGTTGGCGCGCGAGAAACAGATCAGCCGCGCCTTGTCGGTGACCACGAACAGCCAGTCGCCGGCAACCCACGGCGTGGCGATTCCGGCGATGTTCGATTCCCACAATCGCTGGCCGGTGGTCAGCTCAAGCGCAACCATCCGCCCGCCCTGACCGACCGCGAACACCTGACCGCCGTCGATAACCGGGTCGGCGTCGATGTCCGACAGGCTCGACACACTGGTGGTGATGCTGGTGCGCTGGAGCGCGTCCTGCCACACTTGGCGGCCATTTTCGTAGCGATAGGCATTGAGTTCGCCCGAGGAGAAACCGGCGACGACCGTGCCCTGGGCGACCGCTGGCGAGGCCGAACCGAACACGCCGGCGATTTCCAGCGCCGCCGCAGCCGACCAGTTGGTTTTGCCGTCGGCGGGATTGAGCGAATAGATCTGATTGTCCTGGCTCATGACATAGAGCGCCCCTCCGGCGACGGTCGGTTCACCGCGCAGCGGGCCGCCGGGCCGGACCTGCCAGACAATCCCGCCGCTGCGCTGATCGAGCGCTGCAACATAACCGAGGCCGTTGGTGGCGAAGATCTTGCCGTCCTCATAGGCTAGGCCGCCGCCGTAAAGTGAGCTTTCATTGCCCTTGTCGCTGGGGGTCTGACTGACCCAATATTGGCCGCCCGTTTGGGCATCGATCGATCGCACCGTGCCCATGGTGTCGATGGTATAGACCCGGCCGCCGGCGACGATCGGTGCTGCTGCAAGCCGCGCAGTGAGGCTGCTGCCGCGGCCGACACTGACGCTGAACGCTTCGCCCAAAGCGGTGCCGAGCGCGAGCTGGCCCAGCGACTTCGACGCATTACCGCCCGATTGCGACCATTCGCTATTTGCCACCGCTTCGGGCAGCGCCATCGACGCGCTTCCAAGCGCCGGATCGACTTCGATTTCATTCTCGCTGGTGAGGACTGCGATGCGCTCGCCAAGCACCGGGGTCTTGGGCGTCTTGCGCTTCAACACGCTGCAGCCGCTGGTGGCGATCGCCACTGCCGCGAAAACGGCGATTATCGAGGATATTGGCTTGGTCATCGTCATTCCTATTGAGCGGGATTGGGCAAGGCGCCGCTGGCATCGACGCCAAGGCTGCCGGCAATCTGAATGGCGCGTGCGCGCAGGCTTCCGGGAACGGTCTTGCTGGCGGCGATCGCGGCAAACATCTTGCCGGCCTCGATCCTCTTGCCTTGCTTGATCAGTGCCATTGCGGTGACTTCGCCGGCGCTTCCGAACCACGCGCTGTCGGGGTTGGCCAGTGGCTCCAGCCGGGCGATAACCTCTTCGGGCTTCAATCTGTCGAAATCGACGGTCGTCTGGCGCAGCAGCGCGGCATCGCGATAGGGCTTGGGCAGCGCGTCGTCATTGGCAATCTCCCCGTACGTCCTGGAGGCCAGCGCGACGTCATTCTTTTCAAGCGCGAGCGCGGCTCGAGTGAATAGCGCCGAGGCGCGCACCGATTTGCTCGGGCTTACTGCTAGCTGATCGACTCCGGCGATGGCTTTGGCGGTTCTGGATTCGCCGATGTCGCGGTAGACCGTGGCCAGTTGCTCAACCTGCTCGCCGGCCTCGTCGCGGCGGTGTTGCTGCCACCAGATAATTCCGCCGCTGGCGGCGAGGAACAGGACCAGCGCGGCGATCAGCGTTCGGCCGTGCCGGCGCATGAAGTCGTGGGCCCGGTCGCGGCGGAGATTTTCGTCGACTTCCCGGAGGAAAGTCTCGTTGACTTCGCCCGCTGGGGCTGTCGGTGGAGTTGTCGGGGGTAGCGCCAAGAATTGCCTCAATCCGCTCGCTGGAAACGTGTCGCCGGTCGCTTCCCTTCCCCACCCAGGGATGAACGAAAGCTGGCGCGGCACGCTCTAGCGGTTGGCGGGCGAAAGGCAAAGGGGGCAGCGGTGAGGGCGGGTGACACCTAGGCGTAAAGTCTCCTTTGAGTGGAAAGCGGACATTAGTTTCGTTATAATAGCCATATGACGAGTGGCTATCGGGAAGACGAGGAGGCCGCGAACGATCGCCAAGCGAACCGCCTCGGTTGGATTGTAGGTGGGACGGTGGCGCTGAGCTGCTCCGCTATCTCAACTTATTTCGAGGATGTTCTGAAGCCGTCGATGGGACTTACGAACCGGGGATACCGCGTCTTCGAGTGGGCAGTTTTGCTCACTGTGTTGTTTGCCGTTTCCCGGCTCGTGAACGGATGGCGCCGCTCTCGATCCGCTTGATCGAATGTCCGCAATGGGTCGAAAGCGGACCTTCGCTA
>JBDSRE010000092.1:0-3049 GCA_039929465.1 Sphingomicrobium sp.
GTCGTATCGACATGGAGCAGCGGAAACGGCAGCGGGCTGGGGTAGAAAGCCTTTAGCGCAAGGTGCAGCATCACCGCTGAATCCTTGCCGATCGAATAGAGCATGACCGGCGCATCGGCCTCGGCGACCGTTTCGCGCATGATCTGGATGCTCTCGGCCTCAAGCCGGTCGAGATGCGTGAGTGACCGCAATTTACTGTCCAGTTCCCGCTTCAGCGCGAACCCCGCGCCGGACTGGGCGGGGCGGTTTCGGTTGGATGCTCAGGCGTCTTCCTTGGCCTTTGCCTTGGTCTTCGGACTGGCTTTCCCGCCTTTGCCCGACTTGCCCTCGATGGCCTCGACCAGCGGCTGCAGCCCCGTTCCATATTTGGCCCAGCGCTTGACCGAGCTCTTGTAGATCGGCTTGCGCACCTGGGCGACGCTTGCGGTTTTGACCGGGCGGTCGGAATTGTGAAAGTCGAGGCACTTTTCGTTCCACGGAAGGCCGAGGAATTCGATCAGGCGCTTGGCCTCCTTTTCGGTATCGGCGACGACATCTTCATAGACCACGGTGGTCAGGAAGCCCTTAGGCAGGACCGTATCCCAGTGAGTCATGAGGTCGCGATATTTGCCATAGTAACGGCCCAGCTCGGTGAGGTCGTAGCTGTGCGGCATGTCGTCCTTGAACAATTTGGTGAAGCCCGACAGGCAGGTATCGACCGGATCGCGCATGGTGTGGATGACCTTCGCCTTGGGGAACAGCAGGTTGATCAGCCCAAGGAAGAAGTAATTGGTGAGCAATTTGTCAGTCAGCTTCTTGGCGTCGCCGGCGCCGGCCTCGATCGCCTCCTGATAGGATTTGGCGGCAAGCGCATATTGCCCGGCGGTCAGCTTGGCCGCCATTTCGGGATATTTGGGAAGCGACGGGAAGCGATCGCGCAGCTGGCCAATGGCCCGGCTGAGATATTTGACCTCGCCCGCACCATAGACATCGGGGTGGCTCGACAGGATCTGTTCGACCAGGGTCGATCCAGAGCGCGGCATGCCGACGATGAAGACCATGCGGTCGTCGTCGATCCCTTCAAAGGGACGGTTGGCGAACACTTCCTTGGGGAAAGCGGCCATGATCGAATCGAAGAATCCGAACGTCTCTTCTTCCTTATATTCGAGCTGACGGCGCTTCATCTTGCCGCCGATGATATAATGTTCGAGCGCCTTTTCATGCTGCCCGCGATCTTCGAGCGCCTTGGCATAAGCGAAATGGAGCGGGAGATAGGGATCGGCCTCGGCGTTGGGGACCGCTTCCATGATCGCTTCCATGCGCTGGAACAATTCGTCGCCGACGCCCTCCGAGAAATCAACCAGATCGTTGAGGTTGGCATAAGCGCCATACATGGTGTCGTTGAGCTTGAGCGCCTTGAGGATATTGTCGCGGGCCTCATCGAGGCGACCGACCGACTTCAGCGCCACGCCGTAAAAATTCAGCGCTTCGGGGTTGCGGTCGTTCTTCGCCACCGACTTCTCGAGCACTTCGATGGCCTCGGCGTAGCGGTCGGTCTCATGCAGCACCTGACCCATCAGGGTCATCGCTTCGGCATTGTCCGGCTCGACCTTGAGCGCCAGCGTGATCGCCTGCTCGGCAGCCTGATGGGCATTGCGGCGAAGCTGAACCTTGGCCGTGATCAGCAAGGTCTGGATATTCTTCGGCGCGAATTTGAGCGCGTCGCCGAGGATCCGAAGCGCATCGACGTCCTTCTTCTGGAAGAACAACAAGGCGGCCAGATTGTTATGCGCCTCGGGATAGCGCGGGTTCTGCTGAATCGCTTTGCGAAAGGCGTGCTCCGCCTCCTCCAGCTTCTTGTCCTGCTGAAGCAAGGTGCCAAGGTTGTTATAGGCTTCGGGATAGGAAGCGCGCAGCGTCAGCGCCTCCTGATAGGCGTTCATCGCGCCATCGACATCGCCGGTCATGCGCAGCGCATTGCCTAGGTTGTTGACCGCTTCGGACATTCCCGGCCGGGCTTTCAAAGCGCGCTCGTAAAAACCGACCGCCAAAGCGAATTTTCGCATATCGTAATGGATGATGCCGAGGTTGTTGAGTGACTGGGCGTTGTCGGGATCGACCTTGATCGCATCGGTCAGCGCTTTGAGCGCTTCGTCCTTGCGGCCGGCCTGGCGCAGGATTTCCCCGAGATTGGCGTGGTAGCTTGCGGCCTTGCCGTTGAGCTTGATCGCACGCTTGATCGATTCGACCGCCGCATCGGTCTGTCCCCCGGCCGCCAGCGTCACGCCGAGGATGTTGTGCGCGTCGGCCTGTGCCGGACGCGCGGCAATGATCTGGCGGCACACGCGTTCGGCCTGGGCCCATTGGCCGCGGCTGTAGAGTGCGCCGGCCATTTCGATCGCCTTGGCTGGTGTCACATTGACCCGCCCGCTCTGCGCCTTGGCGATTGCGGTCTCCATATTGGCTTCTTGCTGGCGACCGGCCTGGCGGCCCTGTCCAGCGCCGCCGCGAGCGGGCGCCGGGCGGCTCGCCGCCGCGACCGGGGTCTTGCCGGAAGGGCCAGCGACTGCGGGCCTGTTTGCAGATGAGACGGGGGTGGAAGGGGCCTTGCCGGCGGCTGCCTTCGGCGGTGCGCTTGCCGGCGTCTTGCTGTGCTTGTTGTTGGTCATGGTCGCTCTTTTAGTCGGACGGGCCAAGAAATAAAGGGCAGGGCTGCCGTTCGCCCTGTCCCCAAACTGGAAAGAAGAGGGAGTGTCCCCCCTCTTCTTCCTGTGTTTCAACCTTGGTTCCGGTCGGAGGGCCTTCGCCCAACCGACCGGGCTTAAGGCTTACTGTCCGCGTTCACCACGCTCGACCGGTGGCGGCGGCGGTGGCGGCGGAGGAGGCGGCGGAGCCATCTCCGCCGGAGGCGGCGGAGGCGGCGGTGCAACCATCGGTGCCGGCGGCGGCGGCGGCGGAGCAGCGCGACCACCGATCGGAATGACGATCTTGAAGTTGCCGCTGTGGCTGGTGATGTCGCTGTTATATTCGCCTTCGTAGCCGATGCGCAGGTCAACCGGTCCGACCTTGC
>JBDSRE010000093.1:0-3536 GCA_039929465.1 Sphingomicrobium sp.
GCCAAGTGCCTGTTCAAGCGCCTTCAGTTCGGCCTCCATCGCGCGGCCCGCGAAGCTCGGCAGGAAATGGGTTATGCCCTCGGTCGAGGCATGGGCGCGGTGCGCGGCGGAGAAAGCGTCGTCGACATAATAATCGCCGAGCGCCGCCATCGCCTTGGCCAAGGCGGGATCATTGTCCTCCTCGCCAGCGTGAAAGCGGGTGTTCTCGAGAATTCCGATATTGCCCGGCAGCATGGTCGCAATCCCGCGCTGCGCCTCGGGTCCCTGGCAATCCTCGATGAAGCGCACCGATCGCCCGCTCAGCAGGCTCAACGGCCGAACCAGCTGCGCGGTCGACATGTCCGGTCGGTTTTCACCCTTGGGCCGACCGAAATGCGACAGCAGCAGGACGATCGCCTCGCGGTCGCTCAGTTCGAGAACCGTCGGGAGCATCGCCCGAAGACGCGTGTCATCGCTGACCGAAGCCCCCGCCATCGGCACGTTGAGATCGACCCGCACCAGTACGCGCTTGCCGGTGAGGTTGTCGGGAAGGTCATCGAGGGTGTTGAATTTCGGCATTAAGGCAAAGCTCCGTTCGTCCTGAGCGAAGCGTGAAGCGCGCAGTGGAGGAGCGCATCTGATGACACGTGGGCAGGCGCCCTTCGACTTCGCTCAGGACGAACGAAGGAAGGCATTGTTCGCACCTTAACCGAGCTTCCCCATGGCCGCTGCGGTATCGACCATGCGGTTCGAAAAGCCCCATTCGTTGTCGTACCAACTGACCACCCGCACCAATTTGCCCTCCAGGACGGTGGTCTCGAGGCTGTCGATGGTCGAACTGGCGCTCGTGTGGAGGAGGTCGATCGAAACCAGCGGCTCGTCGGTATAATCGAGAATACCTTTCAAACGGCCGCTCTCCGACGCCGTCTTGAGCAAGGCATTGACCTCATCCCGGGTGGTATCGCGCTTGGGCGTGAAGGTGAGATCGATCAGGCTGACATCGGGGGTCGGAACGCGGATCGCCGAACCGTCGAGCTTGCCTTTCAATTCGGGCAGCACTTCGCCGACCGCTCGGGCGGCGCCGGTAGTGGTCGGGATCATCGACATGCCCGCGGCTCGGGCGCGGCGCATGTCGGTGTGGATCTGGTCGAGGATCTTCTGATCGTTGGTGTACGCATGGACGGTCGTCATCAGCCCACGCTCGATGCCGAGGCCGTCGTTCAGAACTTTGGCCACCGGCGCCAGGCAATTGGTGGTGCACGAAGCGTTGGAGACGATTGTGTGTTCGGCGGTCAACTTGTCGTCGTTGACGCCAAAAACGACGGTTAGATCGACGCCCTTGGCCGGGGCCGAGATAAGAACCCTTTTAGCGCCGGCGTCGAGATGCTTCTGCCCGCCCTCGCGGTCGGTGAAAAAGCCGGTGCATTCGAGCGCGATGTCCACCCCATTGGCCTTGTGCGGCAGATTGGCAGGATCGCGCTCGGCGGTGACGTGGATGCGTTTGCCATCGACGATAATGTCATTGCCGTCGGTGGTGACCTTGCCCGGAAATTTGCCGTGAACGCTGTCGCGGCTGAACAACCAAGCATTGGCCTTGGCATCGGCGAGGTCGTTGACGCTGACCAATTCGAGCCCGCAATCGGGCCGCTCTAATATTGCGCGGGCAATCAGCCGGCCGATCCGACCGAACCCGTTGATTGCAACTTTGGTCATTTCATCTTCCTCTGTTTCATATGGTCGGTCACCCGCTCGGCGATCTTGTCGGGGGTGATCCCGAAAAATTCATAGGCGTCGCTTGCGGGAGACGAGACTCCAAAGCGGTCGATTCCGATTTTGAGGCCGTGAAGTCCAATATAGCGCTCCCAGCCGAAGGTCGCACCCGCTTCGACCGACACGCGCAGGATGTCGCGGTTGGAAACGTCGGGCAGGATATCCTCGCGATAGGAAGCGTCCTGTTCGTCGAACATTTGGGTACAGGGCATCGAGACGACGTCGGCGCCGACCCCCTGCACTTCGAGCTTGTCAGCGGCGGCGAGCGCAATTTCGACCTCGGAGCCGGTGGCGATGAAGATGACCTTGCGCGCCGACTTGGCCTTGCGCAGACGATAGGCCCCGCGCGCGCATTGGTTGCCGCTACCCGCCTTCGTGCGTACCGCCGCAACATTCTGCCGGGTCAGCGCAAGCACGCTTGGGCCCTTGGCGGCAAGCGCCAGCGCCCAGCATTCGGCGGTCTCCACTGCATCGGCCGGGCGAAAGGTGAGCAACCCGGGAATGGCGCGCAGGCTTTGCAAATGCTCGATCGGCTGATGGGTCGGCCCGTCTTCGCCAAGCCCGATCGAATCGTGGGTCATGACGTAAATCACCCGCGCTTGCTGAAGTGCTGACAGGCGGATCGCGGGGCGGGCATAATCGGTGAAGACGAGGAAGGTCCCACCATAAGGGATGACCCCACCGTGGAGCGCCATGCCGTTCATTGCCGCGGCCATGCCGAATTCGCGAATGCCGTAGTAGATGTAGCGCCCGCCGTAATTGTCGGCGGTGAGCGGCTCCAAACCCTTGGTCTTGGTGTTGTTAGAGCCGGTGAGGTCGGCCGAGCCGCCAATCGTCGCGCTGACCATCGGGTTGATCTTCTCGAGCGCCATTTCCGAAGCCTTGCGGGTGGCGATGCTGGGCGCGGTCTTCACCAGCTGGGCGACATAGGGCTTTAGCCATTTGTCGTCGGCCTGGCCGGCGATCTGCGCCTCGAACTCCTTTTTCTTTCCGCTTGAGTCGAGCCGGCGGTGCCATTCGGCACGCGCCATGCGCCCGCGCTCACCCGATTTCCGCCATGAGGCGCGGATGTCGTCGGGAATCTCAAATGGCGTAAATTTCCAGCCGAGAGTCTCGCGCGCCCTGGCGATTTCCTCTGGCCCGAGGGGCGCACCGTGGGTCGCGGCAGTGCCCTGCTTTCCGGGCGCGCCATAGCCGATGATGGTCTTGCAGCGAATGAGGCTCGGCCGCGACGCGGCGCTTGCTTCCTCGATCGCTCGGCTGACGGCATCGGCATCGAGCCCGTCGCATTCGAGCGTGTGCCAGCCTGATGCCGCATGGCGTGCCATGACATCTTCGGCTCGCGACAGATCGGTCGATCCGTCGATGGTAATCCGGTTGTCGTCCCAAAGGACGATCAGCCGGCCGAGCTTGAGGTGGCCGGCAAGCCCGACGGCTTCGTGGTTGACGCCCTCCATCAAGCAGCCGTCGCCGCAGACCGCATATATATTGTAGTCGAACAGCTCGAAACCAGGTTTGTTGTAGCGGCTGGCCAGCCATTTGCGCGCGATCGCCATGCCGACGCTGGTGGCAATGCCCTGCCCCAGGGGACCGGTCGTGGTCTCGACGCCCGACACCCAGTGATATTCCGGATGGCCCGGCGCCTTGCTGTTGAGTTGGCGGAAGTGACGGATATCGTCGAGCGTCACCGACGGCGTTCCGAGGCTTTCATATTCCGCGTTGACCGCCTGGGTGCGCGTCAGATGGAGGACGGACCACAACAGCATCGAGGCATGTCCGTTCGACAG
>JBDSRE010000094.1:0-3531 GCA_039929465.1 Sphingomicrobium sp.
TGAGCAGCGGCGCCTGGCGACCGCCCGCGCGAGTGCCAGCGCCAGGGCCCTGTTTGCGAAATTCGATACCGACCACAATGGCCAGCTCAGCGTTGATGAATTCGTCCGGGCGAGCAACACGCAACTGCCAAAGGTCGATTCAACGGCAATCCTCAATCGCCTTGACGCCAACCGCGATAAGAAGGTCACGCTGGTCGAATACCGGACCTTGACGCTGACCAGTTTCGATCGCCTCGACGTCGACAAGGATATGATCCTTAGTCCTGCCGAGCAACGCGCGGGCGGTTTCGCTCGCTGAGCCTCAGCCGCGGTCGAACTGGATTTCGGTGACCAGTCGCTGACCGTTGTCATGGTCTAGCTGGACGAAGATATCGACCGTTGCTCGAATATAATCGACCAGTTCGGCCCGGCCGAGCTGAGTTCCTGCGGACATCGACATCATCGCCAGCTGCTCGATTGCCCCCTTGGGCGAATTGGCGTGCACTGTGGTGATCGACCCGGGATGCCCGGTTCCAACTGCCCGTAACCAGCTGATCGCTTCGGCCCCGCGCACTTCGCCCATGATGATTCGATCCGGCCGCAGGCGAAGCGCGGCTTCGACCAGCTCCGCCGGACTAACCGATGCTTCACCAAGCCGGCCGCGAACCGCGATCAGTCCGACCGCGTTGAGGTGGTTGAGCTGGATTTCAGGTGTATCCTCGATCAACACGAACCGTTCGGCGGACGGCGTTTCCTTGAGCAAGGCGTTGAGGAAAGTGGTCTTGCCGGTGCCGGTGCCGCCGCCGATGACGATGGTCTTGCGCGCGCGCGCCGCGGCAGCGAGGAATTCGAACGTCTTGCCGGCATTGAGCAGCGCGGCCAGTTTAGAATCCCGCGCTTCGCGGGCCCGCGCTGCATCGCCGACTTTGGCAAAGGCCCCGGATTCGAGATAATCGGTCAACCGCAGGTCGGGCATGTTGTGCTTGCGAATCGCGACCACGACATTGCCCCGGGTCGCCGGCGGGGCGCACACTTGGACCCGGGCGCCGTCCGGGAGCGTCGCCGCCAGCAGAGGATATTCGCGGTTGATCCCCTGGTCCGAAGATGCCGCGATCTGCCGCGCAAGCCGCCACAGCGAGGCATCGTCGAGCGCCGGCACGTCGTGCCGCTCGCTTCCGTTGGCGGTCTCGAGCCACAATTCGCCGGGCCGGTTGATATAAAGGTCGGTGACCTCCGGGCGTGACAGAAATTCCGCTAGCGGGGCCAGGAAGGCATCGAGATAGACTCGCTGGGCGCTGCTCATCGAGCGGGTCCGACGCGCGAAAAATCGAGGTCGCGGGCAACGAAGATACGCACGACTGCACCTTGGCGGGTCGTGATGGTCGGCGGAATTTCGGCGTTTCGCGAAGCGTTCCCGGCGAGGCTAGCCGCTTCCCCGGCGGATCCTACAAAGATGGTCGAACCGCCCGAGATCCCTGCGCTTGCGGCGCTGATCCCGCCGGTCAGTACCGACGTCAATATGGCGCCGCCGAATTGCTGGAAGAAGTGGCGGTTGACCTTGCCGCCAAGCCCGCCGCGGCCAAGTTCGTCGACCGCGGGCGACGCCAGCTCGATCGACGCTCCGTCGGGCCGGATCAGCCGAGTCCACAGGATGAATACGCGCGATGCGCCCTGTGCCACGCCCGATTTATATTGTCCGATCACCCGGCTTCCGGCCGGGATCAGTACCGCCGATCCGTCGAAGCTGTAGACGTCGCGCTGGGTGACTGCGCGCGCAAAACCGGGAAGATCGGAATTGAGCGCGGTCTCCATTACCGCTCCGATTAACGCGCCCTGCGGAACCAGTCGGTCGAGTCCGGTCATTCGCTGCGCCCGGGCAACTTGCACTTCCTCATTGCCGACGCGTTCGGAGAACCGCTCGGTTTCGCTGAGGTTGCGATCGGCCGGGGTGCCGCGCGGCCCGCCGTCGCTGGCCGCGGCCGGCGCCGAGGTTCCCGGCGGGCGGGGCACTTCGGCTTGCGCGAAATCGACGACCAGGGTTGGCGCCCGCATCCGTTCATCGATGCGGTTGCCAGGCGCCGCTGGAGGGGGTTGGGACGAATAGGTAAACGGCTGCGGCGCGGCGGCGGTGCTTGGGACCAGGGTCACCGGTCCGCTGTTGGGAATGGCGAACTGACCCGACAGTGCCGCGGTCTGCACCTGCGGGGCCGCCGCGGCTTGAACTGCCAATGGCTGCGCCGCCGGAGCTGCGGTAGAGGCTGTGAGCAATGGCAGTGCATCGGCACCGTCATTGGCTGCCCGGGCCTCCGATAGCCAAGCGAACACGCCGGCGCCGGTCAGCGCCAAGACCACTGCGAAGCCAGTCACCGAATTCGGCCGCCCCGGGCGCGCCACGAGCGGGCGGTTGACGAGCGCTGGATCGGTCATCGTTGAGCCTCGCGATAAGTCACCGTCGCGAACTCCGTACCTGACCGCAAAGTGAATTGCCGGCTTCGTTCCTGAACCACGACGACTCGGCCGCGCATTGAAGAATTGACCAGCGACTCGCCGCTTTTGGGGCCGCCTGAAAAGATCGCCGGGATGGATTTTTCCGGAGCGAACTCGAAATAGGTCATCAGTCCGTCATCCCACACTCGGGTCGGCAGCAGGGAGGGATTGCCGGCGATCGCATAAGCGAAGTTGAGCGGAGGCGGTGGCGGCGGCAGAACCTCCTCGATGGTCTCGACAATTTCGCGCGGATAGTCGAACCGGAGAACCCACGGGATGGTCACGGAGCGCTTTGCCGTGACCAGCGAAAAGGCGTAGCGGCGGCGGTCGGTGACGACGGTCATGTTGGTCGCCGCGTTCTTGATCAGGGGCTTCAGGAACAGGTTCCGAGCGCGCTTGTTGGGCGTCACTTGCCACGCCATCGCGTCGCCGATCGAGACATTCTCGATTCGTTCGTCGGGTCCGAATTCAAGCATGATCTGCCAGCCCAACGCGCCGCGCAGCTCAATCACTTCGTCGGGGCTGTAGAACACCGACTGGATATGCGGATCGACCGTACCCGGAACCGGCATTCGTGCGGCAGTCAGCGCCATCAACCCAAGTGCAAGCAGCCGTTTCACTGGACCAGCCCATCGGCATCGCGGCGGTAGCGGGTGACTTGGAAACCGAGCGGATTGTCGAACCGGTCGGACTGCCGCAGCGGCCGTCCGTTGAACCCGAAACTGATTGCGGAAACAAAGTTGGTGGACTGGCCGGATCCGGCGCCCACAGCGACTCGCGTCGCGGTAAAGCGGACCAGACCGGTCCCAGGCCCAAGCAGCGAAACGCTTCGAACCTCGATCGCGACCGTGTCACCACGACTGAGAGAGTTGAGCGGACTCGCCGGATTATTCGCGGCCATCTGCGCGACGTAGGCCCGGGCCACCGACGGCGACGAGAGCAGCTGAACCCGCCGGTATTGCTGCGCCAGGTCGGTTGAATCGAACGTCTCGCGGGCCATGACATAGCCGGCCAGCTGGGCCTGGATCACCGCCTCGTTCTCGCTCAGGGTTCCGCTCTTGACGA
>JBDSRE010000095.1:0-3090 GCA_039929465.1 Sphingomicrobium sp.
GAGATCTACCTCCATGAGCTGTGGCGCGTAGGCTATGCCGGCGGTGCAACCAGCAAGCATCAATTGCTCGAGGCGCAATCGACCTTCAACTTCCGGCTCGTAGAAGTGCTGATGATGCTGGTCCTGCCGCTGCTCGCGGTGGCGTTAGCGGTCCCGCCCAAACGCAGCGCGTCGGGCGTCGGAATCTTCGTCGCGATCCTGACCGTGGTCGCCTATCACAAGATCAACCAATATGCGCAGGCCGCCGCGACCGACGGCCAGTTCAACCCGCTAATCGCCTTGTGGACCCCATTGCTGGTGTTCAGCGCGATGATCGCGTGGATGTATCATGTCCTTGCCCACCGTCCCGGCGGCCAGCCAATCGGAGCGCTGGAAATGGCGGCGGCGCGCGTTGCCCGGCTGCTTCGCGGGCTCCTGCCCAAGGCGCGGGCGGCATGATCAACCTCGCCTTTTTCCCCTCCCGGCGGATCGCTTTATATCTTGTCCGGCTGTTCCTGACCCGGAGCTTGGCGGTGCTGATCGCTTTGGTGCTGATCCTGATGACTCTCGATTTGCTCGGGGAAAGCGCCAAGATTCTCGCCGCCCCCGGCAACGGCGATGCCGAATTGTGGCGCTACGTCGGGCTTCGCATTCCCTTGCTGGTGTCGCGTTTCCTGCCCTTTTCGGTGCTGCTCGGCGCGCTCATCGCCTTCGTCGGTCTCAACCAGCATAGCGAAGTTGTGGCGATGAAAGCGGCGGGTATGTCGGCGCATCAGATTCTCGCGCCCCTGTTCTTCGCCAGCCTGGCCATTGCCGGCCTGCTGTTTGCCTTCAACGAGACGGTGGTGGTCAAGGCCGCGGAGGAGGTCAACGCCTGGTCGGACAATGACTATCGCGCAATTCCCCCGGACAGCAGCATCCTGTCCAACGTTTGGGTTCTGAGCGGGGGCAATCTTGTCCACGCCGCAGTGGTCGCCGGGCGCGGATCGGCGATGCACGCCGAGCGGGTCACGATCTACGAGCGATCGGGTGGGATCGTGCAACGCATTGTCGAAGCGCAATCGGCGCGTCCGATGCCCGATGGCCGCGGCTGGTGGCTAAAGGATGTGCGGCTGTTCGACGCCAATATGAACATCGTCCGGCGCCTGCCCGGACGCGTCGGCCTCGCCGGGGTCACACCGGGCCAATTGACCCTCGCCAAAGTCGATCCCGATGAACTCGGCTACAGCACCCTCAAGGGCAGGATAGGCGAGCTCGCCGCCGCGGGCCGAACCGCCGACGAAGCCCGCTCCGGTCTCGCGCACAAGATTTCGGGCCCGATCTCGACAGTGTTGATGCCGCTCCTCGCCGCGATCGCCGCTTTCGGGCTCGCCCGATCAGGCCACGTGCTGATGCGCGCCGCAATCGGAATGGCCCTCGGCTTCGCCTATTTCGTCGCCGACAATTTCAGCCTGGCGATGGGCAGTGCTGGCGCCTACCCGCCGCTAATCGCCGCCTGGGGGCCGTTCCTGTTGTTCCTCCTGATCGGCGAAACCGTCCTCGTCCAGACCGAGGAGTGAACACTCCACCACGGGGCAAGGGCGACCCGCGAAGCGAGCGGGGCGCTCCTACCCTATCGCAGCTTGGTCAGCGTAAGCTTGTCCGCCCTGGCCCGGTCCTTGACCGATTCCTCGCTCCGGGTCAGCGCCTTGGCGATGGCGCGCACGCTCATCCCCTTGCCGGCGAGCAAATGCAGCTTCTGCACCTCGTCCTGCCGCCACGGCTGCCGGTGCCGCTCGAATTTCTCGCCGCTGCCCATGCGGCCACTCTAGCCCGGCCGGGCCCAACGTCCAGCCCGCGCACCTACTCGCCCTTCCGCGTCCAACCCGGCGGCACCATCGTCTCATGCTCGTCGTCGCGCGACCACCCCTCGGCCAGCCGTTTCGGCCGCTCGCGCAACTCCATCCGCTCGAGCTTGCGGATCAGCCGCGCGCGCAATTCCTCGATGTCGTCGGGGCCCATCTCCGCCGCCTGCTCCTCGAGGGTCTGCCACTCTCCCTCCCGCCGCGCCTTGCCGCCGCCGTGGAGCTGGACGATCCGGATCGCCTCGGCGGCGCTGACCCGGGGCTCGACGTCGCCGGTATCGATCTCGTCGGGGTCGAAGCTGCGATTGGCTGCCGCGATCAGGTTCATCTCGATCGCCGCCCGCCCGCTGTCGTGATCCGAAGAATGGGATGAAATTCAGGACACCCTTGTCGATTGTATGAATCGCCTCGTCGCGGCGGTCAAACCTGAGATGAATTCACTCAGTCTCCAACCTCCAAACCAGGAGAGCGTGCCCGTCAATGCGTGAACTCCGTACCATCGCTGCATAAGAAAAGGGCCGCCCCTTCCGGAGCGACCCTTCCTTGTCCCTTAACCGGATAAAAGTACCACTTTTATCCGAGAAGCTCCTGCTCCAGTTTCTTCGCCATCTCTTCGATATTCTCGGGCGGCCAGCCGGGGATGTCCATGCCCAGGCGAAGGCCCATCGAGGCCAGCACTTCCTTGATCTCGTTCAGGGACTTGCGGCCGAAATTGGGGGTGCGGAGCATTTCCGCCTCGGTCTTCTGCACCAGGTCGCCGATGTAGATGATGTTGTCGTTCTTGAGGCAATTGGCGCTGCGCACCGAAAGCTCGAGCTCGTCGACCTTCTTGAGCAAATAGCGATTGAGCTGGTTGGTGTCGGCGCTCATGCTGCCCATGTCGCCGCCCATCGGCTGGGCCGCGGCGCCGATCATCGGGCCCGGTGCCATGCGCACTTGGCTGTCGTCGAAATGGACGAACAATTGCAGCTGGTCCTGGAGGATGCGCGCGGCATAACCAAGCGCATCTTCGGGAGCGACGGTGCCGTCGGTTTCGATGGTCAGAGTGAGCTTGTCGTAATCGAGCTCTTGGCCAACGCGGGTGTTCTCGACCTTATAGGCAACCTGGCGCACCGGCGAATAGAGCGCGTCGACGGGGATGAGGCCGATCGGCGCGTCGGCGGGGCGGTTGGCAGCGGCGGGCTGATACCCTTTGCCGACATCGACCATCAATTCCATATTGAGCGTCGCGCCATCATCGAGGTGGCAGATGACGAGGTCGGGGTTG
>JBDSRE010000096.1:0-3317 GCA_039929465.1 Sphingomicrobium sp.
TCATCCATTATTTCCCGGTCGCCGACTTGGCCGGTAACGGCAGTTCGCCCCGCGAAACCGACCAGTTGAATACTTGGCGGCGAAGTCGCGGCTGTGCCGGGCTTGAGGAACAGACATGAAAGCGACCATCTTCCACAATCCGCTGTGCGGGACCTCGCGCAAGACGCTCCAGATTTTGAAGGACGAAGGGGCCGAGGTGACGGTACGCGAATATCTCAAGCAGCCGCCGTCGCGGGCTGAGCTAGAGGGTCTTTACGCCCGCGCCGGGATCACCCCGCGCGAAGGACTTCGAAGCCGGGAGAAACTCGCGGGCGAACTCGGCCTCGATGCTCCCGATGCAAGCGATGACGCAATCTTGGACGCGATGGCCACCAATCCCATTCTGATCGAGCGTCCGCTGGTCGGAACCGCGCACGGCGTCCGCTTGTGCCGCCCGGAGGACAAGGTGCTCGAGATCCTTTGAGGCTGTCGGCAGTCGGGGATTTGCGACGGCCCACAATTGCCCGATAAGTCGTCATGGCCATCCTCGACCCGCGCCTCCTCCTTCAAGCCTATGCGAGCGGCATCTTCCCGATGGCCGACAGCCGCGACGCTCCCGATTTATTCTGGGTCGAGCCGCGCAGCCGGGCGATCCTTCCACTCGACAAATTTCATTGTTCGCGGAGCCTTCGTCGGACGCTTCGGTCGGGCCGCTTCGAAATCACCCGCGACCGCGTTTTTCCTGACGTCGTCGCCGCTTGCGCGTTACGCGAGGAAACCTGGATCAACGCCGAGATCGAGGCGGCGATGCTCGCGCTCCACGCCAGCGGCTTTGCCCATTCGGTCGAGGCGTGGAGCGGCGACGAACTGGTTGGCGGGCTCTATGGGGTAAAACTCGGCCGGGCATTCTTCGGCGAGAGTATGTTCAGCCGTGCGCGTGACAGCTCCAAGATCGCACTCGCGTGGCTAGTCGCGCGTCTGAAGGCTGGCAATTACTCGCTGTTGGACTGCCAGTTCATGACCGGCCATTTGGCCTCACTCGGCGCGATCGATGTCAGTCGACAACGCTATGTCGCATTATTGGCCGCTGCACTCGGCGCTGCGTCCGGTGGCGGCGACGCGGGCTTGGCGGGTGGGGATTTCCCAGCGCCCGACTTCGGAGCGCTCGACCGCTTGCTCGAGCTGACCGGGGTCGCCGGCGCTTCGGGCCCGTCGGGATATGTCATCGCGCAGCTTTTGACCCAGACATCGTAAACGGGGTGCTCGACGACGTTGAGCGACGGCGATTCCTTGTACAGCCATCCAGAAAAAATTCGCTGGCGCTGCTTGGCGCTGGCTTCGATCGCGTCGATCTGGACGAAGGCGCCAGTCAATTTCTCTTCTTCCCACGGAGCGCTGGCGTCGCAGGCGCGAAGGCGCACGACGAGGTCCTTCCACCGCGCTGACTGGCCGGGCTTGAGCGCAACATCGCGGGCGATTCCATTGCGCTTGTTGAGGACTCCCAGAACGGCGACTCGCTCGGCCATCGGAGTGATCCCGACGGTGCTACCGGCGGGCGTGACCGGCGCTACCCGCTTGCCGTCGGCTTGGTGCTTGTCGCCCCCGCGTCCGCAGCCGGCGAGCGCGATCGCGGTGCACAAAAGGATCGCGGTCGAGCGGCGCATTATTCCGGGATCCAAGGCTCGTAATCGCCGGTCGAGGCGGGACGGATCTTGCCGCTACCGAGCGCTCCGTCGGGGCGAAACGCGGCCATGGTACCGGTGAGGTTGGCGGTCGGCGGCTGTTCGAAATGGCGCGCCGGAGGAAGCGACTTCGAGGGCACGTCGTCGATCGTCCCGCGAAGCCACGCCTGCCACCCGGGCGGGACCCGGCTACCGTCATTATTGCCGTCGTACATGACCCAGCGCCGCGAGGCGTCGTGCTTGTGCTGGAAATAGACGTTGCCCGAATCGTCGCGCCCGGCCTCGCTGCCGGTGCGACGTGAAACGATGGCGGTGCCCCAGCCGGGCCCGTTCCACCAGGTAAATGCGTTGGCGAACCATCCCATGACGAAGCGGCCTTTGCAGCGAAGCGCCCGACTACGCAAGCGCGCCCGCTAGCGCCAGTCGACCATGTCTCCGGCTGTAATGCCGAGCTCGGCCGAGCGCCCGCCGGCGATTTCGAGCACCGCCGTTACCGGCTGCCCCGAAGGGATCAGATCGAGCGACATGGGCTGGGCATTTTCGGCAATCCGAACAATCTGCCCATCGCTGCCAATGAAGATAAGATCGAGCGGGATCAGCGTGTTCTTCATCCAGAACGCCAGTTGCAGTTCATGGTCATAGGGAAAGATCATGCCGCCGTCGGGGGCCAGTGCCCGGCGGAACATCAACCCCGTCTGCTGTTCCTCGGGCGTTCGCGCGATCTCGACATTGAACCGATGATGACCGCTTGCCGAATGGATCGTCAGCGGCATTCGCTCGAGCCCCTTCTGGCCGCCAAAATCGACCGCTTCCGCCGGCGCGGCGATATTCGCGGCGGGCGCCGGCGGGCTGCACGCGGCGACGGCCGCAACGAGGATCAGTCCGGCGATCGTTCGAGGGCACGCAGTTCGACCGCGGTCAGGCCCTTGCCACTGGCCGCGATCCTGGCTTCGAGCCGCTGGCCCGGATCGAGCTCGCTCAACCCCGCTTCGCGGATCGTTTCCATATGCACGAAGATATCCTCGCCAACCTCTGTCGCTGGCCGGATGAGGAAACCGTAGCCGCGAACCCGATTGAACCATTTAACCTCCACCACCTCAAACCCGCCGGCGGTATCGGTCAGCTCCTTGCGGTCCGCGCGGTCGGCCGGAGAGATGGACGAGTGCGCTGGCTGGGGCAAGGCCGAGCTGATGTCGATCGACAATATCCGGCCCGCCTGGAGTCCACGCTCGCCCTGTACCGGAATGCAGGTAATGGTCGTCCCTTCAGGAACGCTACGCCGGTCGTGCTCGCGGAGCGTGCTGAAGTGGATGAGGATGTCGCCCTCGACATCGTCGGAGACGAGGAAGCCGAAGCCGCGGGTCGCGTCGAACCATTTGACGCGTCCGGTAATCGGCTCGAGATCGCCCGATTCGGGCGCGATGTCTTGAGCCAAGGCCGAGCAGTCCTCTGGTTCTGGTTTTCTATCACGCGCGTACATCACGACTCAGCCATTAACATTTCATGCAATGTCGGGAAACCGACTTTAAATAATCGTCACAGTACCATCGACTAACCGCTGCTCAGCGCTCCTCCGCAAGCGCCTCGAGATCGGGCTCGGCACCTGGGGCAAGGCGCAGGATTGCACGCGCCATCGCGAACGAATGCCCGGCGCGA
>JBDSRE010000097.1:0-4739 GCA_039929465.1 Sphingomicrobium sp.
CGCCAGCGTGAACGCCTAGCGCCCCGTCTTGGCCGGGGCTGCTGCCGACCTGCTGTCCCAGCCATACGGGTCGGGGAGATAGGACAATTGTCCATTCTTCGCTTCGACTGTGACGTAGGTCAGATAGATTGGCACGCCCCGCGGCAACTGCACCTGGATTTCGGCATCGCCTCCAGGCGACTGCGGCTCGGCGCCAAGCAGCCAACGTCCCAGCCGGCGGGCATCTTCGAGGCGAACGCAGCCATTGCTGAGCGCACGGTCGGTGCGATCGAAATACTCCCGCTCGGGCGAATCGTGAAGAAAGATGTCGAGCCCGTTGGGGAAAGGAAATTTGAGTTTGCCCATCGAATTGGCGGGGCCCGGCCGCTGACGGATTCTAATATGTTCCGTGCCCGCCGCGGCGCCTTTCCAATTGACCTGGTCCGGCGGAACCACCGTGGATTCGTTGGTCCAGTCCGTCATTACCTCATAGCCCTGGCGCTTCAGATACGCATTACCTTCCCTGAGGTAATTTGGCGCCGTAGTCTTGCGCACGATGTGGTCGGGGACATTCCAATAGGGATTGTAGACCATGTAATACATAATGCTGGCGATCATCGGCGTCGGTAGCGACGGCCTTCCCGCAACGACCTTCATCGAATCGTAGGGCTTGCCGTTTTCAAACAGGGTCAACCGTTGATTGCCCGAATCCACCACCATGAAGCGGCCGTTTCCCGGGATCGCACGCAATCGGTCGAGGTTGGCGAGGAGGCGCGGGTCGGGCGCCGACGCTCCCTTGGCCAATGCTTCGGCAAAGGCTGTGTCGCGCAGTTGATTGTAGAGAATATTGGGGCTTGCGATCGCGGTCAGATACGCCTCGAGCGAAGGCGCCGCGGCGGCGGTCAGCAGGATCTGGTCGGCGCGGGTGTGTTGCGGCTCTAGGATCGGAAATGCATAGACCATGCCCGGCGTGGTCGACTTCATCCGCTGGACGTAGGCAACCCAAGCGGCGGACAGGATCTGGTCGGCGCTGGCAATGTCGTTGGGCTGCCCGCTGCGTGCACGGGCCTGTGCGGCGCGCACCTGCGTCGCTAGCTGCGGCCCTTCGGCAAGGCCGTCGAACTGCGCCCGGTCGAGAATGGCGATTAATTGATTGATCGCTGCGCTGTCGGGGCCGGCCTTGAACCACACCGGATTGTTCCAGCGCTGATAGAATGACGCGATTCCGGCAGCCGCGGGCGTGGTCGGCTGAAGCGCGGTCAGCGGCTGTTGCGGGGCCGGCTGGGCAAGCGCGACCGAAGGAGCGGAGGCGAGCAGCCCGGCAGCGACTGAAATTGTGGTCTTGAGCGCGGTCATTGGTGGCGAAATCTCCCCCGGACAAGCCGTTCAATGTGGATGAAATTTAACCACGCTTATGGCGCGGCCAATATGCATTTGCGATGAACCGGTGGCTGCGCGGCCCGATGCGAGTCCCAAGCCGGGCACAGTGCTGGCCAGCTTGTCTTTGACCCCGCTCGGCGGCTAGGCCGGTCAATCTCAATTCAGGGGCATACCATGGACATCAAGGGCATTGCCGCAGTCGTCACCGGCGGAGCGTCAGGACTGGGCGAAGCGAGCGCCCGCGAACTTGCAGAGCGCGGCGCCAAGGTTGCAATCTTCGACCGCGACAGCGAGCGCGGGGAGAAGGTCGCGGGCGAAATCGGTGGCATCTTCTGCGAGGTCGACGTGACGTCGGACGACAAGGTCGCGGCAGCCTTCAGCAAGGCCCGCGAGGCGCATGGCCAGGAGCGCGTTCTGATCAATTGCGCGGGCGTCGCGAATGCCGCGAAGACGGTCGGGCGCAATAAGGAAACCGGCGAAGCGAAGCCCTATCCGATGGTGCAGTTCGAGCTTGCCATCCAGATCAACCTCATCGGCAGTTTCCGCTGCCTGGCGCAATCCGCTTTGGGCATGGTCGGGCTCGATCCGCTGGCCGATGGCGAGCGCGGGATCGTCATCAACACCGCTTCGGTCGCGGCCGAAGACGGTCAGATCGGGCAAGCCGCTTATTCGGCTTCGAAGGGCGGAATTCTCGCCATGGCGCTGCCGATCGCACGCGATCTGATGGGCGAGGGAATTCGGGTCAACACCATCCTTCCTGGCGTGTTCAAGACGCCGATGGTGGCGATGATGCCACCCAACGTGCAGGACGCTTTGGGCGCGCAAGTGCCATTCCCCAAGCGCCTTGGACAGGCCGAGGAATATGCTCGGCTGGCCTGCTTCATGGTAGAAAATCCTTATCTCAACGCCGCCGCAGTGCGGCTCGATGGTGGCATTCGGATGGCGCCGCGTTGATTGCCGATCGATCGGTGTTGGCCGACGCGATGGCCGAGATCTCACGCGAGGCCGGGGAAGCGATATTGACCATCGTCCGGCGCGGTTTCGATATTGAATCGAAGCGCGACAGCTCGCCGGTGACGGAGGCCGACCGAGCCGCCGAGCTGATCATCCTGGCGGCGCTGGCCAAGGCCGCGCCCGGCGTGCCGGTGATCGCCGAGGAAGAAGTCGCGGCCGGACGGATCCCCGATTTCGGCGCAACCTATTTCCTTGTCGATCCGCTCGACGGGACCAAGGAGTTCGTCCGCGGAGGCGACGATTATACGGTCAATATCGGACTGATCGAGGAGGGTAGTCCAACGCTCGGAGTGGTTTATGCACCGGCCACCGGGACTCTGTTCGGTGGCTCCGTCGGCGTCGGCGCATGGCGCGACAGTGGCACTGGACGACGCGCCATCAGCACCCGCGAGCGCGGGCCAACGCTGGTCGCGGTCGCATCCAAATCGCATTTTTCCCAGCCGACCGCCGATTACCTCGAAGCGGTCGGCGCGCGAGATCACGTGTCGGTTGGATCGAGCCTTAAATTCTGCATTGTCGCCGAGGGCAAGGCCGACATCTACCCGCGTCTCGGTCCAACCTCGGAATGGGACACGGCGGCGGGCCATGCCGTGCTGCTCGCCGCGGGCGGGCTGGTCGACGGGCCTGACGGCGCCCCGTTGGTTTATGGCAAAAAGACCTTCCTCAACCGCGCTTTCGTCGCCAGCTCGGGGTGGAGGCCCCCGACACTCGCCCCATTCCTCGAGCCGTTTTCGGGCGGCGGCGACTTGCCGCAGGGTGTTTAAGGCTGGCGCTTCCAGCGTCCACGCCGCGCAATCAATCAGGAATCGAGGAACTTCTTCCAGAAAGGAGGAACTTGCGGCGACGGTCCGTCAGATCCGCTGACTCTCGGCGCATCGGCCGAATATCCACGACGCTCAAGCTGGCCGAGTTCGCTGCGCGCCCCGGCAATGCGCGCACGGAGGTCGGCCATAACCGCTTCGTCGACTGCATCGCCGAGCGAATCGAGCTGCGTTTCCGCATCAGCCAATGCTTCGGCCAATTGGCTGGGCGATCGCACGCTGAATGTCGCCCGCTCAGGAAAAGGGGTCTTGCTCATATCCGCACACTACAGGCCATTGGCTGAACGAAAGACGATGGCAACGGCCAATTAACTCCGATGTGGAGCCGAATTCGTCTCACTTTTCTCCATATTGCGGGTTATCACAATATTACTCGGACCGTAATTTGCAGGCGGATCATACCTATGGACAGCTATTCGGGCGACACCTCAGACATCTCCTATTTGGACGAAGCGCCGGTGATTATCGCCGGCAGCAGCGAGCTTGCGCTGGCTCGGGCGCGGCGCGGGATCGAGGCATCAGGGCGGCGGGTCGGCGCCTCGGCGCTAATCGCGGACGCGGCGGCGCGCATCGACCAGCAGGTCGCGGCCTCGGCCGTGTGGCTCGAAATCGACGAAGATTCGGGCGCCGCGATGGATGATTTGCTGACCCAAGTCAGCCGCGATGTAGAGGCCGGGCGTTATGCGGCGATCGTTTCGACCACCGCCGACCTCCTCGATCCGGTGCACGTGCCGATCGCGGCGAGCGATGTCGACTTGCTGATCGATGCCGGCGATGCCGATCGAGCCGCAGCGCTGGCGCTGGCGGTGTCGCGCTCGGTCGGCCGTCTTCGCTTGTCCGATATTGCCGCCGATAACAGCAGCGTCCGGCTTCGCCAGCTGAGCGACGAGGTCAACCGCATCGCCGCCACGCTGGCGCGCTTGTCTTCGGTACCGCTAGCCCCGGCAATCCAGCCCAACGCCGATCTCGCCGGCGAAATTCCACCAGTCGCGCCGGAGAGCGTGCGCTCGGTAATCCGCGCGCGCCGCCTGCGGACTCGCTTCTTCGATGAGGAATTGTTCACCGACCCGGCGTGGGACATGTTGCTTGATCTGCTGCAGGCCGAATTGTCGCATTTGCGAGTACCGGTATCGAGCCTGTGTATCGCCGCTGCGGTGCCGGCGACGACCGCCCTCCGGTGGCTCAAGACGATGGTGGACCAGGGCTTGTTCGTGCGCCGCGCCGACCCTCATGACAGGCGCCGGGTTTTCGTCGAGCTCGCGCCAGCAACCAGCGAGAGGCTCCACCGCTATTTCGCCGAGGTGAATCGGACGATGATGGTTTAGCAGCGGCTACACCGCCGCTGACTGACGACTGCTTGAAGGACCGGCTGCTTGCTGACCGGCTGCTTGCTCCATGGAGCGGTGCATGGCAGGGGGCAGGCGCGTTGCCGCGCGCGGGCGCTTAGCTCAGTTGGTAGAGCATCTCGTTTACACCGAGAGGGTCGGCGGTTCGAGCCCGTCAGCGCCCACCACGCGCGGCTTCTACCCCGCGTTTGGGGGCGCG
>JBDSRE010000098.1:0-6611 GCA_039929465.1 Sphingomicrobium sp.
TCGGTCGGGGCCTGGGCGCCGTCGAACGCGTCGGTCGGCTTGCCGCCGGTGCTGATCAGCCGGACGGCGTCGTTGCCGGGGAATTTATTGGGATGCGGGACCCAGGCCGAGCGCGGCAGCGCGGCGACTTCGGCTGCGAGGGCCGCGGTGTCGAAGCGGATCGGCAGCCGCACCAGAGGTTGTTTGAAGGCGATCGTCATCGGCTGTTCCCGCGCGAAGGATGCCGCCGTATTCGTTTTAGATCAAGGAAAAGGGCGGCCCCGAAGAGCCGCCCTTCCCAATCACGGCTGCTTCAAGACAGCCGCAAACCAAATGTGATCAAAGCTTATTTGAGCTCGACGGTGCCGCCGGCGGCTTCGATCTGCGCCTTGATCTTTTCGGCTTCGGCCTTGTTGACGCCTTCCTTGATCGCCTTTGGAGCGGATTCGACGAGCGCCTTGGCTTCGCCGAGGCCGAGTTGGGTGATCGCCCGAACTTCCTTGATGACGTTGATCTTCTTGCCACCGTCGCTGGTCAGGATGACGTCGAATTCGGTCTTCTCTTCTTCAGCCGGGGCAGCGGCAGCTGCGGGGCCAGCAACGGCGACCGCGGCAGAAGCGGAAACGCCCCATTTCTCTTCCAGCGCCTTGGCCAGCTCGGCGGCCTCGAGGACGGTCAGTTCCGACAAAGTGTCGACGATTTTGTTGATATCAGCCATTTGAAAACTCCTTTGCGGGCGTCCAAGCCCAAATTATCGTGCGAAGAAAAAACTTACGAAATTCAGGCAGCCTTGGCGGCGTAAGCGCCGGTGACCCGGGCAATCATGCTCGCCGGCTCGATTGCGATCCGGGCAAGCTTAGTCGCGGGTGCCTGAAGCAACCCAACCAAAGTCCCGCGCAGCTGATCGAGCGACGGCAGCGAGGCAAGAGCCTTGATCCCGTCGATATCGAGCAGCGTTTCGCCCATCGCCCCGCCAACGATCTCGAGGCGATCGTTGGTCTTGGCGAAGTCAACCGCGACCTTGGCCGCGGCAACCGGATCGACCGAGGTCGCCAAAGCGGTCGGGCCGTTCAGCATGTCACTGATCGGTCCGTATTTGGTGCCCTCGATTGCAATCCTGGCGAGCCGGTTCTTCGCCACCTTGAACTGAGCGCCGGCGTCGCGCATCTTCAGGCGCAAGTCGGTGGACTGGGCCACCGTCAGGCCGAGATTGCGGGTGATGACCACCACGCTGGTCTCGGTGAAGACGCTCTTCAACTCGGCAACCAGATCGGCTTTTTGCGAACGATCCATGCCATTCTCCAATTCGGCCGCAGCAGTGCTGAAGCCGAGGTTCAAAAGACCCTTTCGCCCGAACGACGAAAGGGCAATTGTCCGTGGGGGATGGATCGTTGCGGCGCCGTTGAGACGTCGCACAACGGGCAGCGTAATGGCGGCCCATGTGTTTCATGTCCCCGTCTCGGCCGCAAATTAAGAAGGAAACCTTCAGCGGCTGTCTCGGACGAGTGCCATCCCAAAGGATGACGGCGCGCCTATAGCCCAATTCACTCTCCGATCAACCCCGGAATTGGGCGCTGACTGTAGCCAGTACGACAAAGCAACCGATTTCCAGTCCGTCCGTTAACGCCCCCATGCTTGTTTCCGCAGATGACCGCACCCACGCTTTGGCCGACCGTTTCCGCGACTGGATCGCGGATTCGGGGTTTCCTTGCGTCGGCGCCAAGTCAGCGCTCAACCGCGGCGGGATGCGCTTCGTTGTCGCGCGCGATTTTACCTCGGCGTGGGACGATTTGCGGATCCTGCCCTCGCTTCACCAAATCGCCCGCGACTATCGCGCTGATCCAGTGCCGTTCCAGTCGCTTGTGGTGTTGTTCGAACGCGGCTCGCCGACGAACGAAATCGGCTTTGAAAAGCAATTGTGGGCGCGGCTCGATTCGCTTGCGGCCAAGGACGACTGGCTCGGCCAGAAGCCCGATCCGCGCGTCGCCCATGACCCCGGCGACCCGCATTTCGCGCTGAGCTTTGGCGGCGAAGCATTCTTCGTTGTCGGCCTTCATCCCAAGGCGAGCCGCCCGGCTCGGCGGTTTGATGCTCCGGCGATGGTGTTCAACCTCCACGACCAGTTTGAACGGCTTCGGGCCGAAGGGCGCTACGCCCCGCTAAGCAATGCAATCCGAGCGCGCGACCGGGCACTTGCCGGGTCCGACAATCCGATGCTCGCCGAGCACGGCTCGATCTCGCCCGCTCGCCAATATAGCGGTAGAGCGGTAGGCGCGGACTGGCGCTGTCCATATTCGGGGCGCCCGGGCGCTGGAGACGATTCACTTGGTCAATGAAATCCCGCCGCGCAGCGGCACTGCCTTCGTGATCGCTAAAGGACAAAAACTGACGGTGATTGACCCTCAAGGAGTCCAGGTCGCCGATTTGCTTGCATTCAGCCGAGCCGATGTGGGCGAGGCGCTGAGTTCGGGCCGGACGCTTGATTATGCTTCGAAAATCTACCTCGGCACCGGCGACAAGCTCTATTCCAACCGCTCCAATGTGATGCTCGAGATTGTCGCCGACGATGTCGGTCGGCACGATTTCCTGCTCACCCCGTGCAGCAAGGATACATTTCGCATCCTCTACGGCGACGAGCATCCGCACCGTGGCTGTTTTGGCAATCTCGCCGCGGCCTTGGCGCCTTATGGAGTGAGCGAGGACATGATTCCCACCGCGTTCAATTGCTTCATGAACGTGCCCGTCGATGGCGAGACTGGGCAGATCAAGGTGCTTCCGCCGCTGAGCAAGGCTGGCGACCGAGTGGTGTTCGAAGCGCATATGGACCTCGTCATCGGCCTTACCGCCTGCTCTGCGCTCGACAGCAACGGCGGTTCGTTCAAGCCGATTCACTGGACCGTGGATTGACCACTCGAGCCGCTGGTCCGGGTCTTCCGAGCCTCAGTCCGGCATCTTTCGAGCTGGCGTGGCGACGCTTGCGACTGCGCTGCGTTTACTTGTGGCGGCACGGGCGGCTTCCCAACCTTGATGCGCCGCTGCGCTTCACCGAATGGTGCCAGTGGCAAAAGCTCAACGACCGCTCGCTTGCCCGGGCGATGCTGACTGATAAGCTCCATGCCAAGGACCATGCGTCGGCCTGTGCCGGCCGGGAAATCGCGGTTCCGACCCTGTGGAGCGGATCAGTCCTGCCGCCACAGCCGCCGGCGCCGCTGCCGTTGGTGGTCAAGGCCAATCACGGCTGCAATCAATATCAGGTCGTCCGCTCCGCCGGGGACTGGCAGCGCGCACGGCGCCGTTCGGTCCGCTGGTTGCGCGCCGATTATGGCGAATGGCTCGACGAGCGCGCCTATCGCTCGGCCCGGCGGCTGCTTCTGGTCGAGCCATTCCTTCCCGGTGAGGGCGCACCGCTGCCGGTCGATTTCAAAATCTATGTGTTCGGCGGACGGGCGGAAATGATTCAAATCCACGAAGCTCGCGCGACGAGGAAGCGCTGGACTCAGTTCGACCGCAATTGGAAGCGAGTCGGCGGTGTCCACAGCGACGCCGAGCCGCCGTCCACGCTGGCCGCGATGTTCGACGCTGCGGAGGCTTGCGCCCGTGGCAGCGACTTCCTGCGCGTCGATTTCTATGAGGTCGGCGGGCGCCTGTGGTTCGGCGAATATTGCCTAAACCCAGGGTCGGGCCTGCATCCGTTCAAGCCCGACAGCCTCGATCTTGAGCTCGGCCGATTGTGGAGCGACGCCCGCAACTGATCCGGCACCCGGACGAGAAAAAGGCCCGGACGAAGCAGCGCTCCGACCGGGCCGGTTTGTTGGCTTAGGCCCCAGCGATCTCGGTGAGGTCGATCTTTACGCCCGGACCCATCGAACTGCTCATCGACAGTTTCTGGACGAACTTCCCCTTGGTACCGCTGGGCCGAGCCTTGACGATGGCGTCGAGGAAGGCGTCAAAATTGGCCTTGAGGTCGGCCTCGGGGAAACTGGCCTTGCCGATCCCGGCGTGGACGATCCCGGCTTTTTCGACTCGGAATTCGACCTGGCCCGATTTGGCCGCCTTGACCGCTTCGGCGACATTGGGAGTGACAGTGCCGAGCTTTGGATTGGGCATCAGGCCCTTGGGGCCGAGGACTTTGCCGAGACGGCCGACGATGCCCATCATGTCGGGCGTGGCGATGACTCGGTCGAAATCGATCTTGCCGCTCTGGACTTGCTCCATGAGGTCTTCGGCACCGACCACATCGGCGCCGGCCTTGGTCGCTTCATCGGCCTTGTCGCCCTTGGCGAACACCGCGACCCGGACGTCCTTTCCGCTGCCCTTGGGAAGCGAGACTACGCCGCGCACCATCTGATCGGCGTGACGTGGGTCGACGCCGAGGTTCAATGCCAGCTCGACACTTTCGTCGAACTTGCAAGTGGCGTTCTTCTTCACCAGCGCGATCGCTTCATCGACCCCGTAAAGTTTTTCGCGATCGACCGCGGTCGCCATCGCTTTTTGCTTCTTGGTCTGTGCCATGTCCTTAGCCCTCCACAACCTGGAGGCCCATCGAGCGGGCGCTTCCTTCGATGATCTTGGTCGCGGCCTCGACGTCATTGGCGTTGAGGTCGGCCATTTTCGCTTCGGCGATCTGAGCGACTTGCGAGCGCTTGATCGTCCCCGCGCTTTCCTTGCCCGGCTCCTTCGATCCGGACTTAAGCTTGGCCGCTTTCTTGAGCAAAAAGCTGGCCGGCGGGGTCTTGGTGATGAAACTGAACGAGCGGTCGGCATAGACCGTGATCTTGGTCGGGATCGGCGCGCCCTTTTCCATTTCCTGCGTGGAAGCGTTGAACGCCTTGCAGAATTCCATGATGTTGACCCCGCGCTGACCCAGCGCAGGCCCGATTGGCGGCGCTGGATTGGCGGCGCCAGCGGGCACCTGCAGGTTGATGTAACCGGTAATTTTCTTGGCCATGTCTCTCACTCTGTAGTGGCGGCGGAACGGACAACCGTCCTGCCGCTGGTTCAAGCTTAGCGGTTCAAGCGATCGCCCAGGGGGCAACCTCCCGCATCAACGTTCCGACTGTTCGGAAGGCGGCGTCTCTAGCTGGGTTCGAGCGCCAAGGGAAGGGGTGTCAAGCGATCGAAAACATCCAGATCGCGGCAAGGCACCAGGTAGACAAGGCAGTATCCGATCGCCTCCTAAGTATTAATTGGCGCCGGTCATGATGGTCGGCGAACCCTAAATGCGGGTCCGGCGTTGGGAGGGCATGCTGATCCGCGCCTCGCTCGACATCCCCGATCCCAATAGCGCGTTGGGGATCAGCTTGGGTGCGCAATTGACGACGGCGGTCGTTCTGGTGATCATCACCGTCGTCATCCACGGCGGCGGAATCGTCGGGGTGACCCGGCTACTCAATCTGGAGGATCGCGAACTACGCGCCCGCCGAGTCAATGTGCGGGCGTTCGGACTGATGATTTCGATGGCGCTGTTCCTGTTCACACTCCACGTTGCCGAAATCACCGTTTTTGCAATTTTCTACATGGCGATTGGGGCGGTGCGCGAGTTCGAGCCGGCGCTGTTTTATTCGGCCTCCACCTATGCCACGCTGGGTCAGCCGTCCTTCCCCTTTCCCGACAATTGGCGGATCGTCTCGGCGCTCGAAGGTCTGGTCGGATTTCTGATGATCGGCTGGTCGACCGCGGTATTTATCAATGACATGAACAAGGTACTTCGCGAGGAAATCGACGGGTAAGTAAGAGCGCGCGCGGTTACTTAACCAGTTCGACCTGTTCGAATTCGAGCTCGACCGGTGTGGCGCGGCCGAAGATCGACACGCTGACTTTGACCCGACCGCGGTCGAAATCGAGTTCCTCGACGACTCCGTTGAAGCTGGCGAAGGGGCCATCGAGCACCTTGACCTGATCGCCGATTTCGTAATCGACCTGGATCCGCTGCTTGGCGCCGCTGGCGGCTGCCTCTTCCTTGGTGTCGAGCATGCGCGCGGCCTGGGCGTCGGGGATCGGCTGGGGCTTGCTGTTATTGCCGAGAAAGCCGGTGACCTTGGGGGTGTTCTTGACGAGGTGATAAACCTGATCGGTCAATTCGAGCTTGGCGAGGACATAGCCGGGCATGAACTTGCGCTCGGTCTGGACCTTCTTGCCGCGCTTGATCTCGGTAATGGTCTCCGTCGGAACCTCGATCTGCTCGACATATTCGGTCAGTCCGAGGCGCTTGGCCTCGCTCTGGATTGCGTCGCGGACCTTGTTCTCGAAACCGGAATAAGCGTGGATAATGTACCAGCGGGGCATGAAAATGACCTTGAAATCGGGTGGGCGCGAATGGAGCTGAGGAAAAGATCAGCCGATGAGGTTGATGAGGAATTTGACCAGGGTCGAAAAGAAGGCGTCGACGCCGAAGAAAAACACGGCGAGAATGCTGGTCATGATCAGTACCATGATCGCGGTCGCGACGGTTTCCTTGCGCGACGGCCAGTGAACCTTGCTGCCTTCGGCGCGGACCTGTCGGATGAATTCGCCGGGGGAGACTTTGGCCATTCTCGCTTGCTCTCTTGCAGATAGAAAAAGGCTCCGCGGACCGGGTTGGTCAGCGGAGCTTGCGGTCACTTAGCGGCGATGGCCGGAGTCTTCAAGTGAGC
>JBDSRE010000099.1:0-4257 GCA_039929465.1 Sphingomicrobium sp.
AATCGCTCCACCAGGAAGCGCTCAATACCGCGGTCCAGTCCAGCGTCGAACAGATGCTGATCGAACAGGGCGTTCGCCCCGCGCTCCGTCCCGAAGTGTCACTCGACAATTACGAGCAGGGCAAGGACGCTGAAGTCGCGGTGGTGGTCGAGGCGCTTCCGACGGTCCCGCCGCCCAACACCGACGGCCTCAAGATCGAGCGGCTGACGGTCGCCGCCGATAACGAAGCGATCGAAGAACAGCTGCTGGGCATCGCTCAGGGAAGCAAGCGTTGGAGCGACGCACCCAAGAAACACGCCGCCGCTATTGGCGACCTCGTCATCGTGGATTTCGAAGGCCGGATCGGGGGCACTCCATTCGACGGCGGGACCGGCCAGGACATGTCGATCGAGCTTGGCTCCGGACGCCTGATTCCGGGATTTGAGGACCAGCTGGTTGGCGCCAAGTCCGGCGACCAGCGGGAGGTCGAGGTCAAGTTCCCAGAGGATTATCCAGCCGAGCAGACGCGCGGCAAGGCGGCGACATTTTCGGTCACGATGAAGGCGATCAAGACGGGCAGCGACAACAAGGTCGACGATGAACTTGCCAAGTCGCTGGGACTGACCGGAATCGACCAGTTGCGCGATCTCGTCAAAAGCCAGTTCGAACAGCAATCGTCCGAGCTCACTCGAACCCACATGAAGCGGCAGTTGCTCGACCAGCTTGCCGTGCGCCATGACTTCGCGGTCCCGCAGGGAATGGTTGATGCGGAATATGAGAACATCCTCGGTCAGTTGCGCAACGAAGCATCGCGCGAAGCCGACCCGGCTGCAGCAATGGCCGAGATTGAGGGCGATGCCGACGAATATCGGCGCATTTCGGAGCGCCGGGTCAGGCTTGGACTGCTGCTGTCGGAAGTCGGGGCCAATAATGGCATCGAAATTACCGAACAGGAAATGAACACGATCGTCGCCAATGCCGCCGGCCAATATCAGGGCAAGGACCGTGAGACCTTCCTGCGCTATATCGAGCAGGAACCCAACGCCCAGGCGCAGCTGCGCGCACCGCTGTACGAAGACAAGGTCGTCGATTTCCTCTTCACCACTGCCGCTGTCTCCGATCGCAATGCCACCCGCGGCGAGCTCGAGGCCGACCTGGAATCCGAAGAAGGCCATGTCCACGGTCCGGGCTGCGGGCATGCGCATGCCGAAAAGCCCAAGGGTAAGAAGGCGGCCAAGAGCGCAAAGGCAGTCAAGGCGGCCGCTAAGCCCGAAGCCAAGAAGCCGGAATCCAAGCCCGCGAAAGCTGCAGTGAAGCCAGCAGCCAAAAAGGAAGCGGCCAAGCCGGCGCCAAAGAAGGCCGCTGCGAAGCCCGCCATGAAGCCTGCTGCCAAGAAGGCTGAAGCAACGCCGGCCAAGGCTCAATCAACTCCGAAAAAGGCGCCCAAGAAGAAGTGAAGCGGACTTGGCAGCTGTTTAGATGAGCCGCCGGGCCGGTGTGCTTGAGCTGATTTGCCAGGACTTCGACCCGGCGCTGGCCCTGCTGCAATCGCTCGGGCTGCGGCTCGATTCGATCACCCCCGCCGATGCTCCGCATACCGCGATGCTCAGCGGGGACGGAGCAGTGGTGCGCCTGACTTCGCGCCCGAATGCCGCCTCGGCAGCGGCCGAGAATTCCTCGTTCAAACCTGAATTCCTGATTTCGCGCGCTGGCGGGGAGGAGGCCGAAGGCCGCGCCGGTATGCTCTACCGCGACCTCATCCCGGGCCGGCTCGGCGGCCAGTATATTGCCTCGCACATCACGATCCCGGAAGGCGGGCCGGTGGCCGATTGGGTCCATTATCACCGAGTCGCCTTTCAAATGATCGCGGTCCGCAGAGGTTGGGTCCGGGTCGTCTACGAAGGCCAGGGCGATCCGTTCGTGATGAACGCTGGCGACGTCGTGCTCCAGCCGCCCGAAATCCGCCACCGAGTGCTCGAAAGCTCGCCCGGCCTCGAAGTAATCGAGATTTCGGGACCCGCGGTGCACGAAACCTTCGCCGAACATGAACTGGCACTTCCTGGCGGCGAGCGCGCGCCGGACAGCGACTTCGCTGGCCAGCAATTCCTCCGCCACATCGCTGCGGAGGCACCATGTACGGCCTGGCACGGCGGCGAGGCGCAGCAGACCGGAATGCGCGCCGCAACCGGCGGGCTGGCCGATGTGCGGCTCGTCCGGCCTGGCACGGAGTCTGCGATTGCAGTCCCGCTGCATGACGGAGAGCTGGTATTCGGTTTCGTGCTCGAAGGGTCGGCCACGCTCGACTGTCGCGGTCGCGCTGCACTCGGCCCGGCCGATTGCTTCGTCATCCCCCCTGGCGAAGTCTGGCGCCTGACGGAATGTTCGCCGGATTTGCGCTTGCTCCACGTAACGACTGCCAAGCGCTAAAATGCTCCTAGCGGCGTCTGCCTCATCCCCTCTATAGCCATTGCTGTAAGTCCGAGGGGGAATGAGCTTGAACAGCCCGAATGGCCCGCGCATCGCGGTGCTCCTACCCTGCTATAATGAGGAAGCAGCGATCGCAGCGACGGTTGCTGGCTTTCGCTCGGCGCTGCCCGGCGCAACTGTATACGTCTACGACAATAATAGCAGCGATTTTACCCGCGATCGCGCCGCCGCTGCCGGGGCCGTGGTCCGCAACGAAGTTCAGCAAGGCAAGGGACATGTCGTCCGACGGATGTTCGCCGACGTCGATGCCGATGTTTATATCATGGCGGACGGCGACCTGACCTATGACCCGGCGGCCGCGCCGGAGATGGTCGCCTTGCTGATCGATGGTCAGCTCGACATGGTCGTCGGCACCCGGCGGCATCAGGAAGCCCAGGCCTATCGCGGCGGCCACGTCATCGGCAACCGGCTGTTTACCGGGCTGCTGTCGGGACTGTTCGGACGCAGTTTCAGCGACATTTTTTCAGGGTACCGGGTGTTTTCGAGGCGCTTCGTCAAGAGCTTCCCGGTGCTTTCATCGGGGTTCGAAATCGAGACCGAAATGAGCGTCCACGCGCTCGAGCTGCGAATGCCGGTGGGTGAGATCGAGACCGCCTACGGGGCCCGCCTGGAAGGATCGCACAGCAAGCTGTCGACCTTTGGCGACGGGTGGAGGATCCTATCGACCATCGCCACCTTGTACCGGGTCGAACGGCCATTGCTCTATTTCGGCGGCCTCGGCGCGCTGCTTCTGCTTGCCGCGCTGGTCCTCGCCTTGCCGCTGGCGATGACCTATCTCGATACCGGCCTCGTTCCGCGATTGCCGACCGCGATTCTGGTCACTGGCATGGTCATCGTCGCGGTGCTGTGCTTTTTCGCTGGCCTGATCCTCGACACCGTCACCCGAGGTCGCCGCGAAATTCGCCGCTTGGCCTATCTCGCCGTCCCCGGACCGGACTCGAAAGACCGGACGGCTGCTTGAACCTTTCACCGTTCGGCCCGATGTAGGCATGCCCAAGCTCAAGAAGGATCGCACCCACGTGATTGACCACCAGGATATTGCCGCGCAGCTCGTTCCGATCGTTATCGAGCAATCGAACCGCGGTGAGCGCAGCTTTGACATCTTTTCCCGGCTACTGCGCGAGCGAATCATCTTCATCACCGGCGCGATCGAAGACCATATGGCGAGCCTGGTTACTGCCCAGCTGCTGTTCCTTGAATCGGAAAATCCGAAGAAGGACATCTTCATGTACATCAACTCGCCGGGTGGGGTGGTTACGGCAGGCCTCGCGATCCACGACACCATGCAATACATCCGGCCCAAGATTTCGACCGTGTGCATCGGACAGGCCGCCTCGATGGGAAGCTTCCTGCTTGCCGCCGGGGAGCCCGGGATGCGGGTCGCGCTGACCAATAGCCGGATCATGGTCCACCAGCCCTCCGGCGGCGCCCAGGGCATGGCCGCGGACATCGAAATTCAGGCGCGCGAAATCTTGCGCATGCGCCAGCGCCTCAATGAGCTTTACGCCAAATATACCGGCCAAAAGATCGAGGACATCGAAAAGGCGATGGACCGCGACAAGTTCCTCGAGGCCGACGAAGCCAAGGCGTTTGGCCTAATCGATGAAGTTTTCGACACGCGCCCCGAACCGGGCGAAGATGCCGGGACTGGCGCGGGGGACGTGACTCCGGCTTAGCGCGTCAGAGCGAGAGCCCGTATTCGGCGAACCGCTGCGAAATCTCCGGATTGATTTCCTTGGCCTTGGCCAAATCGGCGGCGCTTTCTCTCGCCTTGCCGAGGCGGGCATGGAC
>JBDSRE010000100.1:0-4915 GCA_039929465.1 Sphingomicrobium sp.
TCATCAACCTTTGCGGCGCCTTTCGCAACATGCAGGCTCTGCATGTCGCCGGCGCCCGGATCGTCGCGGAGGAAGCGCAAGCGGCCGGGGCCTCAGCGCTCGTGCATATCAGCGCCATAGGCGCGGATCCGGAAGCGGACTCGGATTATGGAAGGACCAAGGGCGAAGGCGAGTCCGCGGTTCGCGATGCGTTTGCCGGGGCGACGATCGTCCGCCCGTCGCTGGTGTTCGGGGCCGAGGACTCGCTGACCAATCGCTTCGCGGCGCTGGGCCGGCTCCCAATCGTCCCGGTGCTCGCGTCGAGGACGCGTTTTCAGCCGGTGTTCGTCCGCGATCTCGCCCAGGCGATTGTAGCAGCAGCACTCGACCAACTCGCCCATGGCAGCAAAACCTATGAGATCGGCGGGCCGCAAGTCCTGTCGATGATCGAACTCCACCGAGCGATCTATGCGGTCACCGGCCAGACGCCCGATCTCATTCAATTGCCCCATGTCGCCGGGACCGCGCTCAGCAAGCTTGGTTTCCTCCCCGGCGCGCCTCTGACTCGAGACCAGTGGGTGATGCTCCAGCACGACAATGTCGCTTCCCAAGGCACGCTCGGTCTGGCCGACTTCGGGATTGAACCGACGCCTCTTGGTGCGGTTGCCGGCGAATGGCTCGCCCGCTTCCGCAGCGCCAAGCACGCCGGACGTCGTTCAGCCTTGAACGCGACCGCCTGAAATGCCCATCCTACTGATCGCGATCATCCTTGGAATCGTCGAGGGGGTGACCGAATTCCTCCCGGTTTCTTCGACCGGACATTTGATCCTCGCAACCGAATTGCTTGGCTTCGATGCCCAGCGCTGGGCGGCGTTCAACGTCATCATCCAATTGGGCGCGATCCTTGCCATCGTGGTGCTGTACTGGCGCACCTTCTGGGCAGTGCTGGTGGGAATGCTCGGCGGTCAGGCAGTGTCGTGGCGGTTCGTCCGCAACATCCTGATCGCCTTTTTGCCCTCGGCGATTATTGGCTTACTCCTAATCGACCGGATCGAGGCTCTTCTCGGCAATGCGATGATCGTGCCGATCGCGCTCATTGCGGGCGGCATCGCAATTATCGCAATCGAAAAATTGACCAAGGACGGCGACATCGTCGGGGTCGCCGATATGCCGCTCGGCCGGGTGCTCGGGATCGGCTTCATCCAGTGCCTGGCGATGGTCCCGGGAGTCAGCCGCTCGGGGGCGACGATCATGGGTGGCCTCGCGCTCGGGATCGAACGGCGCACCGCGGCGGAGTTCAGTTTCTTTCTCGCCGTCCCGACTATGGTCGGGGCGACGACGCTGGAACTGGCAAAGCATCACGAAGCGCTGGTCACCGGCGCCAACGGGGTCGGGCTCGGCGCGGTGGCGGTCGGCTTTGTCGTCAGCTTCGTCGTCGCGATCGTCGTGGTGAAGGGCTTCGTCCACTACATCTCGCGCCGTGGCTTTGCCCCGTTCGGCTGGTACCGGATCCTGGTCGGCAGCGCGGCTTTGGTGTGGCTTCTCGCACGCTAAGAGGCTCAAATTTATCTGCCGTTCATGTTCCGGTCAGGGAAAAATGCCAAACTCGCCGGGTAGTTGCGTTGAGGGAGTCGAGGGTTCGATGCGTATCATGATCTTGCTTGCAGCAGCGCCGCTGCTCCTCGCCGCGGCTCCGGCTCCGGCGCGGACTCCGGTTCCCCCACGGGAAATCGTCAACGAGCTCCAGCGTGCGCTCGATGACCCGCGCAACGAACAAAAGATGTCGGCGATGATCGGGGCGCTGAGCGATGCCTTTCTCGACTTGCGCGTGGGCGAGATCGCCGCCGCCGCCGACGGGCGGCCGGTCACCGCCGCCGACAGGACGCTGACAGTCCGCGATATCGCTCGCCGCGACGACCCGCAGTTCGAGGCCAGATTGCGCGGCCGGGTCGGGAATGCTCTCCCCGCGGTGCGTCAGGGCATGAAGTCCCTGTCCGCCGCGCTCCCCGCCTTGGTCAGGAGCTTTGAGGAGGCCGGGGCGGCAATCGAACGAGCGACCGCCAATTTGCCTGACCCGACCTACCCCCGGCGCTAAACCCCCGACGGCCCCCGGGGCGCTAGACGCGCGCCGCCCATGCGTTAATAGCGGCCACAATCCATGTGGCAGCTATTCCAATTCCCGCTCTGTCCCTTCTCCCGCAAGGTTCGGCTGGTGCTCACCGAAAAGGGCGTCGGCCATGAACTGGTGCGCGAAAACCCGTGGGAGCGGCGTGACGAGTTTGTCGACCTCAATCCCGCCGGCGAAACCCCGGTGCTGGTCGAGGCGGAGCAGGGCGTCACTCTAATCGGGAGCCAACCGATCGTCGAATATTTCGACGAGACGGTCGACAAGATGCCGATGATCCACGGCAATGCGGCGTTGCGCGCGGAAATCCGCCGGGTTACCGAATGGTTCGACATCAAGCTCTATCGCGAAGTGGTCGGGCCGCTGATGAACGAGCGCATGCGCAAACGCCTGGTCAACCGCGGCGAGAGCCCCGACACTCGGGTTCTGCGCGAGGCGATGCGGGTCGCGGCCGAGCATCTCGATTATGTCGATTATCTGCTCGATCATCGCCGCTGGCTCGCCGGGCCGGGACTGAGCCTGGCCGATTTCACCGCTGCCGCGCATATCAGCGTCATCGATTATCTGGGCGCTCTCGACTGGCGTGGGCACAAACAGACCAAGGACTGGTATTCGGTGATGAAATCGCGGCCCTGTTTCCGGCCGTTACTGGGCGAGCGGATGGAAGTGATTGTCCCGCCGAGCCATTACGACAAGGTGGATTTTTAGTATTTCCGTCAGGCGAACCGTTCGCGCGGCGAAGGAAGGGTCACCATCGCCCACAGGACGAGCATCGCGATGCCGGCCATCGCTGGAGCACTGGCGGTGACGATCCCGTCGGGTTCGACAATGCCCAGCCGCGACAAAGAGAAAAAGCTGCCACCGAGGGCGACGGCAATAGCGGATTCTGTCAGCGCCCGGCGAACGCTGCGCCTGCGCACGGCAGTAAAGAGTCGATCAAGTTTCGCGGTCAGTATCATATGATTGACAAAGGCGGGGTCCGGTTGCGAGTCGGGACGTTGCAGCAATTGCGCAAGGCGATTGTCGATTTCGTCCGAGGTCATAGTTCATCCTCCAGGCTGGCCAAGAGTTTCTGCTTTGCTCGCGCAACAATGCTCTTCAGCGTACCAAGCGGTACTTCGATGATTCCTGCCGCCTCGATATGGCTATAACCAAAGGCATAGCAGAGCAGGGCGGCCATGCGCTCGCGCTGGGGAAGAGAAGCAAGTGCGGCTTCGATGGCGAGTCGCTGGTCGATATTCGAACATGGCGCGAGTTCGGGCGCGTCTTCGAGTGCGTTATGCGGCCGGTCCGAGCGGCGATGCGACAGGAAGCGGCGCCAGGCAATGCGCGCGAGCCATGTGAAATAGGCGCTTTCCCCGCGCCACGCAGCGGCCGAGCGCCAAGCGGCGAGGAAAACTTCCTGAGCGAGGTCGTCGCCGGAATCGCCCGCCAGCCGGCGCAACAGCGCTCGCAGGCGCGGCTCATGTGTTCGCACCAGTTCGCCGAACGCAGTGAGATCGCCCGCCGCGGCCCGGCGAGCGCGTTCACGTTCGTCAGGCGCGGCGGCGCTCAGGAATTCTCGCTGGAGGCACCGAGCCGAAGTCGGAACAACAATGCGATGCCTACGAACATCGGGAATAGCGAAATGCCCGACATTCCCTTGATGGCGTCCTGGCCTCCCTGAATCATTCCGAAGCCGAAGATCGCCAAAGCAATTGCGATGAGCACCATTCCATTTCGCAGATCGTTGGACCCCGGTTCGGGGAGCCGCTCCGTTTCGACCAGCATTTCGGGAGAAAGCGTTACTCCACGACTGATCGCGTCGCGCAACGTGCGTTGCTTAGCGAGCGTTCGCCATGTCCGAAAAATTTGATTTGCGACGAAGGCGACAACCGCGCCTACCGTGATGAATCCCGCAATATCCGCTTCCACGATGTTACCTCCTTGTGTGTCCTACAGACGCAGCGGCAAGGCCATCTGGATGAGTCGGCAGAAAATTATTCGATGTGGGCCCGCCGCGCGCTCAACAGATAATTGAGCCGCACGTCGTCGCTCAGGTGCAATCCCTTCAAGGGCGAGAAGGCGATGCCTTCGACATCGACCACTTCGAGACCGGCCTTGCCGAGCATCGCGCTGAGTTCGTCGGGGGTAATGAACTTGCCGTAATCGTGGGTGCCCCTGGGGATTCGACCGAACCCTTCGGCAAGCGTGATGGTCAGCAGCTTCGACCAGCCGGTGCGGTTGGGAGTGGAGAGGATCATCAGCCCCCCGGGCGCGAGGCGTGCGGCGAGCGCGTCGACGAAGCCTTGCGGGTCAGCGACATGCTCGATGACCTCGAGGCTTGTGACTAGATCGAAGGCGCCGGTGAGCGCCTCGACCCCGCAGGCGCGATAGTCGATATCCAGACCCGATCCCGCGGCATGGGCCTTGGCGACCGCGATCACTTCAGGCGCGGCGTCGATGGCGGTGACCTTGGCGCCCAGTCGCGCCAGCGGCTCGGCGAGCAGGCCCGCCCCGCAGCCGACGTCGAGCGCGGTCCTGCGTTCAAGAGGCCGCCGTGAACATTCGTCGCTCTGCCAGTGGCGATCGACTTGGTCGCGGACATACTTTAGCCGCACCGGGTTCAATTTGTGGAGCATCGCCGAGGCGCCGTCGGGGTCCCACCCGTCGGCCGCCATGGCGCCGAAATGCTTGGCCTCGCCCTGCAGGATGCTTGTTTCGCTCATGCCGGCCTCCTAACAGGACGCCGCGCCGCAACCAAGGATCAGACGCCCTTATGGCCCGAATCGTGATGAAATTCGGCGGCACGTCGATGGCCGGGATCGAGCG
>JBDSRE010000101.1:0-3536 GCA_039929465.1 Sphingomicrobium sp.
TTTCCCATCGCCGACACTGACGGGAATGATGATATCCGTACCTTGTTCGCCGCCTCCGGTCGGGTGATCGACAGGGCGGACCAGGTTCACGGTGTAGACGCCTGCATCATTAATCGAGATGGTAACGACAGTGTTGGCACCGGCCGAGCCGGTCACCAGATGGCCATCGGGACTGACCGTCCATGTGATCGCCACTCCGCCGGAGGTCAGGGAAGTGACCGGCACTCCCAGGGTCACCGTCAGGATGTCGCCGTTCGGATCGGAAATCGCGATGACGCCATTCGCGGTCGGCGAATTCGTCGTGTCCGGTGTTCCAACTGTGTCCGGATTGCCGTTGACGAGCCCCTCTTCCGACACATTGATGGCCGAAAAGCCAATCAGCGGCGGATCGTTCTTTTCGATCACTTGGCCGATTTCATGGAATTCGGGCGGCGTGTAGAAGAGTTCGGTCGGTGGCAGCAGGTCGCCGAGCGGGACGCCCGGATCGAGCGGCGCGACCGGCACTTCGAAATTGCCGCCGCTGCTCTGCGTATTACCCGCGTTGCCCGTGAGGTCGCCGGCCGCCGGCCGCGGCTCCGAGCCAATCAACAGCGCCGCAAGGTTGCTTGCTGGCACTTCGACGCCGCCGAGCACCAGTTGCGGAACGAAGATGGCGCCGTCGACGATGATCATGGTCGAGCCATCGGGAAGCGTGATCACGAGGTCGCGGCCAACGATGCGAATATCGCTCAGCTCGACGCCGGGGGGCAGCGTGACCACACCATCGGGGCCGGGCACGACGCGGGTGCCATCGGTGGCAAGTTTAGGCAGATCACCGATATTGATTACTAGCCGCGCCGTATCGGTCGCGCCAGCTTTGTTAGCCAGGGTGTAGTGAAAGGTGTCGGAAACCCCGGCTGGCGTGCCGGGATTGCGCTCATAGCTGTAATTGCCGCGAGCATCGATGCTGAGCGTCCCATATTGCCCATCGACCGACAGCTTGCCGGCCGAGAAACTGGTGTCGCTTCCACCGGCACCGTCAATCGCCGTTATCTTGCCGGCTTCGCCGCCAACCAAGTCGAGCCCGGTCGAACCTGTAATGGTGCCGGTACCGGAAATCACATTGCCGGTGGCAGGGCCGTAATCGCGCGCCGCGAGATGATCTGCGTCGTTGCGTGCATCAACCTGGCCCGATCCCGTCTGGGAAGCATCTTCGTATCGCATAACCCACCTTCGCCCCTGCCGCGGGCAGCCAAAGGGCCAGCGCGGCTGATTGTGATTGCACGAGAAGCAGTCCGGACTTAACCAAAGACGGTTAACGCCAGAATCGTCCACCCGCTGTCAGTGACCTAACAAGCACATGGCTCAAGACAAATTGCAAGTTGCAGGTCTAGCTGATCACGATCGACTCGTGAAAGAGCGTGACTCTTATTCAAATGAAAAATGTTAATGCAGCTAGGATTTACATGATCTGATCACCTGCAATACATTGAAACTAACCATCGATTATTACTATGTTTAAGTAGACATCCAAAAAACTCTGGATGTTTGAGGGTCAAAAAAAAGTGTTTTTGTTGGCAAGTTAATTTCTGTTAATTTTCTGATCATTCTTTCCGTCGGGTTAACGACAGGCAAACGGCCGATTCATCAAAGAGTCGGCGGCCGTATTCGTCGGCGAACAGGAGACTCAAAAAACATCTCCCGAAGTCTCGAATCGGGACGAAACTTAGTCTCCAGCGCTGCCGATTTGGCCTTAATGACGACAATCTGGGTTCACCGGCCGCGAGTCGCAGTCTGCAAATTGTCCCTGTTGCCAAGCGCATCGGAGGCGTCTTTCAATCAATGTTGGGATGAGGGTTGAGTGGCGGGGGCTGGCAAGGCTAGGCCATGGCCATGAGGATCGCCTGCATCGGCGGGGGGCCGGCAGGTCTCTATTTCGCCATTTCGATGAAATTGCGCGATCCGCGCCATGAAGTCCGCTTGTTCGAACGAAATCCGCGGGGCGTCACCTTTGGCTGGGGAGTCGTTTTCTCCGACCAGACGGTCGACAATTTGGTCGCCAATGATCCGGTTTCCGCAGCGGCAATCGCGCAGGATTTTGCTCATTGGGATGATATCGACGTGCATATCGGGGGCGAATCCCTCCGCTCATCAGGTCACGGTTTCATCGGCATCGGCCGCAAGCACCTGCTCGGCCTGCTGTCGAGCCGCGCCGAAGACCTCGGGGTCGAAATCATCTATGACACCGAGTGCGACCCTGGCCCCGACGAATGGTCGAGCTATGACCTGGTTATCGCTGCTGACGGGGTCAACAGCCGGATTCGCGACTCTCGCTCGGCGGCGTTCGGAGTGAGGGTCGAGGAGCGCGCCAACAAATTCATCTGGCTCGGCACGTCGAAGTCGTTCGACGCATTCACCTTTGCATTTGAAAAGACCGAGGCCGGATGGATCTGGGCTCATGCCTATCGCTTCGCCCCCGACTGCTCGACCTTTATCGTCGAATGCTCGGAAGAAACGTGGCGCGCGCTTGGCTTTGACACGATGGAGCAGGCTGCGGTGATCGCGCGATGCGAAGCGATTTTCGCTGCTTATCTTGATGGCCGGCCGCTGCTCAGCAATGCGGCGCATTTGCCGGGCCCGGCCGCCTGGCTCAACTTTCGCCGTATCCACTGCGAGCGATGGAGCGACGGCAACTTGATCCTGATCGGCGATGCCGCGCACACTGCGCATTTCTCGATCGGCTCGGGAACCAAGCTGGCGCTCGAGGATGCAATCAAGCTGGCCGAGGTGCTCAACCGTCCCGGCCTGCCGCTTGGCCGGGCGCTTGAGGAATATCAGGCCGAACGGTCGCTCGAAGTGCTCAAGCTGCAGAATAGTGCGCGCAATTCGACCGAATGGTTCGAGACGCTCGATCGCTACCTCGACTTCGAGCCATGGCAATTCGCTTATTCGCTGATGACCCGCAGCCAGCGTATCAGCCATGAGAATTTGCGCCTTCGCGATCCCGACTGGCTCGGCCAGGTCGAGCGCAATTTCTGGCAGCGAGCGACCGGGGAAGCGAAATCCGCGCCTCCGATGTTCGCGCCGTTCAAGTTGCGCGAGATGCCGCTGGAAAATCGGATCGTGGTTTCGCCGATGGCGACCTATTCGGCGACCGGTGGCATGCCGGGCGACTTTCACCTGGTGCATTACGGCGCTCGGGCGATGGGCGGCGCGGGACTCGTGTTCACCGAGATGACCTGCGTCTCGCCCGAGGGTCGAATCACCCCGGGATGCACCGGCATGTGGTCGCCAGAGCATGTCGCGGAGTGGCGGCGGATCACCGAATTCGCCCACGCCAATGGCCAAACCAAGATGTGCCTTCAGCTCGGTCATTCGGGCGCCAAGGGCTCGACCCAGCTCGGCTGGGAGACGATGGATGCACCGCTAGCCGATGGCAATTGGCCGTTGGTCGCGGCGAGCAATGTGGCGTGGAGCGAGGGTAATGCCGCGCCGCGCGCGTTGACCCGCGCCGAGATGGACGTGATCCGCGATCAGTTCGTTGCTTCGACCAGAAT
>JBDSRE010000102.1:0-2531 GCA_039929465.1 Sphingomicrobium sp.
GGCCCGCTCGACCAAAGCGCGCATGTTGCTTCCGCGCCCCGAAATCAGGATCGCGACCCGGCGTGGATCAGCCATTGTGCGTTTGCGACCAGTCTCCGGTCGAACCCCAGCTTCCGGCCGGACCACTGACCGTGCAACCGCGCTGCCCGGCGGCGATTCGTCCGATGCGAAAGACAGTTTCTCCCGCTTCCTCGAGCGCCTTTGCGATACCGTCAGCCTCATTAGAAGCGACGATCACCGCCATCCCGATTCCGCAATTGAATGTCCGCGCCATTTCGCCTGGCTCGATCGCGCCGCCGCGCTGGAGTAGCGTGAAGATTGGGGGTAAAGGCCAATTTCCAGCCTCTACAACGGCATGGGAAGTATCAGGCAGAACTCGTGGAATGTTCTCGAGAATGCCGCCGCCGGTTATGTGCGCAAGGCCTTTGATTCGGCCTTGCTGGACCAGCGACAAGAGCGAGCGCACGTAAATCCGAGTGGGGGTCAACAAGGTGTCGCCGAGGCTCCGGTCGCCGGTTTCCGAGAACATTTGGTCGAGTGCCCAGCAATTGTCGGCAATGATCCGTCGCACAAGCGAAAATCCATTGCTGTGGACGCCTGCGCTGGCGAGGCCGAGGATGACGTCGCCCGGCGCGATGAGGTCGCCAGTCAGCAGCTTGTCGCGATCGACCGCGCCGACGCAGAACCCGGCAAGATCGTAATCCTCCGCGGAATACATGCCGGGCATTTCCGCGGTTTCGCCGCCGATTAGCGCGCAGCCCGCGATCCGGCACCCCTTGGCGATCGATTCGACGACTTTCGCGGCAACTTCCGGGTCGAGTTTCCCGCACGCATAATAATCCAGAAAGAACAAAGGCTCCGCGCCCTGAACGATGAGGTCGTTGGCGCACATCGCGACGAGGTCGATTCCGACGCCCGCATGCTGTCCGCTGTCGATCGCCAGCTTGAGCTTGGTCCCAACCCCGTCATTGGCCGCGACCAGAAGTGGATCGTCATACCCGGCGGCTTTGAGGTCGAACAAGCCGCCAAATCCGCCCAAGGCGCCATCCGCCCCGGGCCGAGCGGTCGATTTTGCAGCCGGGCCGATCGCCTTGACCAAGCGATTGCCGGCATCGATCGATACCCCGGCATCGGCATAGGTTAGTGGCTTGTCGGTCATCCTTCTCGCGCCACTAGAGACAAGCCGCTTGGATTTCCACGCCGTTGTCGCCAAAAGCGGCGCGATGCTCCGCCGTTCGCTTCTCCTTCCCGCAATCCTGCTGTTGGCGATCCTCGGGATTTCCGCCGGCGTTTATGCGCAATTGGAAACCGGCAATCGTGGAATTCTGCCGATCGATAGCTCGGGACTGCTCGATGTTGGCGGAATCCACGTCGATGTCGGCGCCAAGGATCCGGTCGCCGCGCGCTACGCCGGCTGGCGCATCGCCCAGCGCGAGGGCTTCAAGAAGCTCTACGCTCAGGTTCACAAGGTGCCGCTGAGTCAAGCGCCGACACTGCCCGATTCGACCCTCGACGGAATCGTCAGCTCAATCAGCGTCGAGCGCGAACAGATCGGTCCAACTCGCTATATCGCCGACCTTGGTATCATGTTCGACCGCGCCCGCGCGGCACCATATCTTGGTGTGTCCGGGGGCCGGGTCCAGCGTTCGGTGCCGATGCTGTTAATCCCAGTGACGATCACCGCCGGGACCGCGACCAGCGTCGAGCTCAAGAATTCGTGGCAGCGCGCCTGGGCCCAATATCGCACGTCAGACAGCGTCATCGATTACGTTCGAATCAGCGGACTTGGAGTCGATCCGGTGCTGGTCAATGCGGCGCAGCTGACTCGTCCGGGGCGTGGCTGGTGGCGCAATATCGTCGACCTCTATGGCGCTGCCGACATCCTCGTCGCCGAAGTCCAGCTTCAGCGGCTCTACCCGGGGGGGCCGGCACGCGCCCGTTTCATTGGGCGTCACGGCCCGGATAATGCAATCGTTGGCGGGTTCACACTGACCGCGCCCGATAGCGAATCGATTCCCGCGATGATGGTGCTTGGGGTCAAGCGCATGGACGCGATGTTCGCTGGTGCGCTCGCCGCTGGCGAACTTGGCCGCGACCCCTCGCTCAACCAGCCGCCGCCGCCGCCGGTGATCGAGGAGCCAGCCGAGGAAGCCAAAACGGTGAAGGCCGAAACCAAGCCGGCCAACGCCTTCCAAGTCCAGATCAGCGGCAAGGACGTCAGCGCCTATAATTTTGCGATGGCCCATCTGCGCACATTGGCCGGGGTCGAATCTGCAAGTCCGCAGCAGATCAATCCGGGCGCGACGAGCTATGTGCTGGTCACCTACCGGGGCGACATTGCGGCGCTTGCCGGCGCGTTGCAGGCGCGCGGTTGGATTGTTGATTTCTCGGGCACCGTGGTCAAAATCAAGCCGAGCTCGGACAAACCACCGCCGATTCCGCCGCCGGTCGCTCCGCCGCAACCGGTCACGCCTGCGCCGGTGACCCCGCCGAAGCAGGCCAACCCGCCGCCGGAGACCAAACCGCCGCCG
>JBDSRE010000103.1:0-2618 GCA_039929465.1 Sphingomicrobium sp.
TTGCCGAACAGTTTGAGGATTTCCTTGGGGGTGGCGAGCGTATCCTCGATGGTGTCGTGGAGGATCGCGGTGGCGATCGTCTGGGCGTCGAGCTTGAGGTCGGTAAGGATTCCAGCGACCTCGATCGGGTGGCTGAAATAGGGGTCGCCCGAGGCGCGCATCTGTGCCCCATGCGCTTTCATCGAAAACACATAAGCACGATTGATCAGCCCCTCGTCGACATCGGGATCGTAGGAGCGGACCTTTTCGACCAGTTCATATTGGCGCAGCACGGGGCCCAGATGGGGTCAGGCGCGGTGGATTAGCAAGCGGCAAAAATCTGGGGCTGCGCGCCGGGCCTCGAGAGGAGGTGAGGCCAGAGGGGAGGAGGAGCGCAGCCCCAAGGCGATTATTTGGCGCCGCCCTTCGACAGGGTGTTGCACTCGGCGAGCCTGGCGGCGGACAAGGCGCGGCCGTCGATAGTGAACGATTCGATCCTTCCAACGCGCTTGGCGAGCGACTGGCACAACACCACCGGGCGACCATTATCGGTTGCGCCCTGACACGCGGCGGGACCGCAATTCCAAACGATGTCGCGGCCGATGATCCGCGCGGTTGCGGGCGTTGCAAGGCTCGCCGAATAGGATGATGCGGTGGCGGACGCCGAAAGCCCTGCGGCGGCGACTGCGGCGACTGCGGCGAAAGCGAGGAATGACGAGCGCATGGCGAACCTCCATTAAGTGGCGATAAGCAACCTAATAGCGATAAGGTTTTCTTTCGCAACTATCTTTTGCGGAAAGGTTGTGATTTACGACTCAAGCTTAGGGAGAATGCCAATGCCGCCCGAGCGCGAGTCGCCAGAAATCCATGTGTTTCAGCAGGCTGCATTGTCATGCCCGATTCCGGCCGCGGTCGATCTGATCGGCGAGAAATGGGCGTTTCTCATCCTTCGCGGCGCGCTCAACGGGCTCAAGCATTTCGAGGAATTTCAGGCCGGACTCGGAATCGCCCGCAACATCCTCTCCGATCGCCTTGGCAAGATGGTCGCCGGCGACATCATGGCGCGCTCCGCCGACCCGACCGACCGCCGCAAGGTGGTCTATTCTCTGACCCGCAAGGGCGAAGGCTTGCTGCCGGTATTTGTGAGCATGCGCCAATGGGGCGAGGAATGGGGGCACGGCGTACCCAAGGTCTTGCTCGCCGACCGGCGCGACGGGCGCCCGATCAAGAAACTCTGCTTGCTGTCGCATGACGGCCGGCCGCTCGGGGTCGACGATTTGACGTGGATCGACAGCAGCGGCGAGAAGGCCCCGCTGAGCTCGGCCGCTTAGTCCTGTCTATTCAAGCCCGAGCACATGATCGCGCAGCGCGCGTGCGTCGTGCAGTGCATTATGCGCCACCTTGCTCGTTGCCGCGGTGCTGAAACCAGGCAGCCGCAACATTTCGAAGCGCAGGCGCGGGCACGCCACCATCTCGCCATTGCCGGTGATCAGCAGCATCGCAATCTGGGCAATGTCCTCGGGCCAGTCGGCAACGATCAGCGGCTCGGGATCGGGTGCGAGGTAATGCGACAACATCAGCGCCGCATCGATGCGCTTGAGGCGCGGTGAAACCAAGCCGGCTGGAACCATGTCGAGATAGGGCAGAACATGGCGCTCGACCCACGGTTCGAGCGGGTCGTCGAGCGCCAGCGTGAGATAGAGTTCCTCGCCGCCCTCGGGCACCAGCGCCAGGCTGATCAGCGCGCCGCCCCAGCCATTATATTCGGTGTCGAGGAAGTATCGCACCGCCCGATACTGGACGCCGCACCCGCTCCAGTCCAGTCTCGCATCCTGTTCGCCGATTATGTCTACGATGTAGCGCGCTCGGCGGCGGCGCGTTAGCGGACCGAAGGTGAAGGCGAAGGCTGCGTCGGCGGCGGCGGGCATTGCTCGCCGCGTTTCACCGCCTTGGCGCACTGCTGTTCGCGGAGGCGCGCCGCGCGTCCGGCGCGCTCCTCTTCCTCGCGCAGCTTGCGCCCGGCATTGCGGTCGGCCTCGGCCTGGCTGGTGGTGGCGGCGTCGACTGCGGCCCCAGCGACCTTAACCGGAAGGGTCACGACCGCGACCGCGGTCCTGGCGACTGTGCCGACGACGCAGCCGCCAAGCGACAACCCGCAGGCGATGAGGATGAGTGCTCGCATTGCACCATGATGGATCATCGGCGCGGCGCTGTCGATTAATCGATCCGCATCGCTTCGGCGACCAAGGATTCGGCGTGGATCAGAAGCGCCTCGTCGGCGGACCCGGCGGGCGCCGCCTCTCGCCCGATGACGACCATCAGCGGAATCGCCAGCGGGGTCACTCGTGTCGCCTTGACGTGGACCATCGTCGCTGCCGCCCGGTCGACCAGTCTGGCGAGCCGGCCGAGCTCGGTCATTCGCCCGCGCGCATCGGCCCACGCCGCCTTGAGCAGCAGATGCTCGGGCTCATATCTGCGCAGCACGTCATAGATGAGGTCGGTTGAGAAACTGACCTGACGCCCGCTCTTGCGCTTGCCCGGATGCTGGCGCTCGACCAGCCCGCCGATTACCGCGACCTCGCGAAACGCGCGCTTGAGCAGATGCGATTGTTCGACCCATTCAATGAATTCATGCTCGA
>JBDSRE010000104.1:0-3968 GCA_039929465.1 Sphingomicrobium sp.
GCGCAATCGCCGACGCGCTGGGCATTCCCGCTTCGTCCTTGTCATTCCATCTCGCTCAACTTCGCCACGCCGATCTGATCCTTCAGGAGCGCCGGCAGCGCTCGCTCGTCTATCGCGCCAATTATGCGCGGATGACGGCGCTGGTCGGCTTCCTCACCGAAAATTGCTGCGGTGGGAGCGATTGCTCAATCCCTGCCGACAGCACAGCGGAAGCGGCATGAAGCGCTACAATGTCTTGTTCCTGTGCACCGGCAATTCGGCGCGATCGATCTTTGCCGAGGCGATCCTCAAACGCGACGGCGCCGCGGGTTTTACCGCTTATTCGGCGGGCAGCTTTCCAAAGGGGGAGGTGGACCCAGTCGCACTCGCGCTGCTCGACGAACTCGGCTTCCCGACCACGGACTGCCGCTCGAAAAGCTGGGACGAATTCGCCGCCGAGGGCGCGCCCGAACTCGATTTCGTGTTCACCGTCTGCGACAATGCCGCTGGCGAAACCTGCCCCTTGTGGCCGGGCCAGCCGATGACCGCGCATTGGGGCGTGGAGGATCCCGCAGCGGCCGAGCCCGAGCGTCAGGAACGCGCCTTTCGCGACGCCTTTACCGCGCTTCAGCGGCGGATTGCTCTGTTTCTCGCGCTGCCGCTGGACAGTATCGACGAACTCAGCCTCCAGCACCGGCTGAGCGCCATCGGCAAGAACGCCGACCAGCCGCTAAATGTCGGTTGAACAGGCACCGCTCGGGCGCAGGCTCGCGGCGGAGGGGCTGGGCTCCTTTTTCCTCTTCGCCTGCGTCATCGGTTCGGGCATTATGGCAGAGCGCTTGGGTGGCGGGAACGAGGGCATCGCGCTGCTTGCGAATACGCTCGCCACGGGCGCGATCCTGTTCGTCCTCATCACCATGTTCGGGCCTGTATCGGGTGCGCATTTGAACCCCGCTGTAAGCCTGGTCGCGGCGAGTCGTCGATCGCTCTCCTGGCGCGATGCCAGCGCGTATATCGCGGCTCAGCTGTTGTGCGGGATCTTGGGCGCCTTTGCCGCCCATCTGATGTTCGATGTGCCGCTGCTGCAACTCTCGGCCAAAGCGCGCACCGGCCTCGGCCAATGGGCTGGCGAGGGGACCGCCACCTTCGGCCTCATCCTCACCATCATCGGCACTGCTCGCCACCGCCCCACCTGGCTCGCCCCGAGCATCGCTTCGTACATTACCGCAGCCTATTGGTTCACCTCGTCGACCAGCTTCGCCAACCCTGCGATCACTGTCGTGCGAAGCCTGACGAACAGTTTTGCCGGGATCGCTCCGGCGGATGTGCCGGCGTTCGTGGTGGCACAGCTTGGCGGCGCCGCGCTCGCCGCCCTCGTCGCGGCGCGGTTGTTCGACGATTAGAAGCTGAAACGCGCGCTGAGGCGGATATCGCGGCCGGCCAGCGGCGCGTAATCCTTGAGCAAGCTGGTTGCTCGGCGGGCGTCGACGTCGAACAGATTATTTCCCTGAAGCGACAGAGTTAGCGCCGGCTTGGCGGCGAGGGGGTGCCAGTCGAGCGCGGCGTTGACCATCGTGTAACCCGAAGTCGGGGTTTCATTCGGCGCATTCCGATGCTGGGCGCTAACCCGTTCGACCTCGAGCCGGCCGTCAAACTGGCCGCGCTCTCCAGTCAGCGCGCCAAGCACCCGGAACGGGGGGATTTGCGGTGCCGGGCCAAAACTCTTGATCCGCGCACGGACCGCGTCGGTAACGAGCTCGCCGCCCCAATTCACGCCCAGCGCATGACCGAACTTGGCATCCGCACCAAGCTCGAAACCATAATAATTCGCTTTGCCCTCCAGATAATTAAAAACCGGGAGATCCTCGACGAAGGCACCGGTCGCGGTTTGATAGATGAAGTTGGAAAAGCGGCTGTAGTAAATGCTGCCCTGGACGTGAATCGGACCGGTCGAGCGATGGACGCTGAGTTCAATCGAATTGCTGACCTCCTTGGCGAGATTGGGATCGCCGACTTCGAACGACTGACTGCCGCCGTGGGGGCCGTTGGCGAACAGCTCGTCGATTGCCGGCGCTCGCTCGCTGTGCGCCAGTGAAAGTCCGGCGCGCCAGCCGTGAGTGAATTCGTAATTGGCGCCGATCGATCCGGACACCGGCGTATAGTTGCTCGACAACGGAATCGATCCGATTGGACCGCCGTTGAGCGCGATTTGAGGATCCACGTCGGCGTGGAGCCGGGCGCTTTCCACGCGCAGCCCGCCTTCGAACCGGATGGGACCGCGGACCAAGGTCTGTAGAGTGAACAGGCCGATTTGCCGGTTGGTGCTGTCGGGAAGATATTTTTCGCCGCCCGTCAGATGAACCTTCTGGTCGAGGAACTGGACTCCGCTGGTCCCGCCCCAGCCCCCACGCTCAGTCTGGACGACGTCGGCGCGCAATTCGCTGCCCTTGGTGTAGAAGCTCGAACCGATCGCTCCATCGGGTTCGAGCTCGTCGTGATGATATTTCGCTACTCCGCCGCGGAATTCGAAAATTCGGAAAAAACCGCCGATGGGGATGTTGGCGCGGGCGTCGACCCGGGTCTGGCGACCGTTCAAGGTCGGCTCTTCCGCCTCAACCCCGGGCTCGAGCGAATAGCGAATGGGGACTCCGTAGCGGAATGTGTGATGGCCGATCGAAACCCCGATGTTGGTCTCGCCATTCACGTAAGCGAAGCCGCCATCGATATCGCTGATCCGACCTCCGGAATTGGGCAGTTTATTCTTCAGACTTGCAAGCGCGCGAACGTCCGGGTCGGGACTTGCAAGCGCCTCCGCGCGGAACGGCTTTGAAAGCACGTAACTGCCAATGTGCAAATCATCGTATTTGGAATAGGCGCCGTCGATATGAGCGACGAAATTGCTGCCCAGTGGGACATCGAGCGAGGCGGCCGCCGACCGCTCGTTGGCCGCGGTGCCATAGCTTAACAGCGCGTCGGCGGCCACCGGCCCGTCGGGGACGTGGCGAGGAATGCGCGTGTCGATGACGTTGACGACTCCGCCGATTGCAGATGATCCGAACAGCAATGCCGAGGGGCCGCGAAGAACCTCGATCCGTTCGGCGGTCAGCGGGTTGATCGACACCTGGTGGTCAGGATCGGAAGCGGACAGATCGAGACTGCCGATGCCGTCGATTAGGATTCGCACGCGCTCTCCCGACAGCCCGCGCAGAATCGGGCGCGAAGCGGTCGGGCCAAAACTCGATGCGCTGACCCCCGGCTCGTGGGCCAATGTATCGCCGATGCTTGGGCGGGCGACGTGAAGCAACTCTTCCTTGTCGAGGACTGATACTCCGCCGAGAACATCACCTGCGGAACGTCGAACGCCAGTGACAATGATTGACTGGTCCGGGTCCTGATGAGCCGAAGCGGCCGAGCCGGTTTCGGGCGTCGCGATGGAATCCGATCCGGCGTCGGCATCAGCTGGCGGGGCTGGCGCATCGATCGGCTCGGGAGGCACCGTTTGAGCGAGCGCGACGCTTGGAAACAGCACTGCAGCGGCGGCAGCCGAAGACAAAAAACGATGCATGAGTGGGAAGCCTCGAGAGAAAAGTGAGACTGTGGTTTAGACTTAATGATATATTGTCGCAAGTTACATCCGACGAGAAGGTGCGGGCTTTCGACGAACTGACATTTGGCTTTGGGCAATCGCCTCGATAGGCAGAGCGTATGTCAACCGGCCATTCTCATTCTCCAGCGGAGGATTACAGCCGCGCATTCGCCATAGGAATCGCGCTCAACCTGGGCTTCGTCATTATCGAGGCGGCGTATGCGGCGAGCGCCAATTCGATGGCGCTGTTCGCCGACGCCGGGCACAATCTCAGCGATGTGCTCGGGCTATTGGTGGCTTGGGCAGGGGCGGCGATGGCGCGGAAATCTTCGTCGGCGCGATTCACTTACGGGTTCAAGAAAGCCTCGATTCTCGCCGCGCTGATCAACGCCTTGTTCCTGCT
>JBDSRE010000105.1:0-9500 GCA_039929465.1 Sphingomicrobium sp.
CGCTGCCATTGCCGTGATGCGGTCGAACACTCCGTCGGGTGGGGTGTCGAGGATGTCGTAACGCCGCACTGCAGCCATGCGCTGCCGCTCCGGGTCAGAAATGATCGAATGGTCAGTCATGTGCGAATACCCTTGCGAAGCAGGATGTTATGGGGGCTTGGCCTGGCCCTATCAAGGCGCATCTCCGATCGCACGGAGCCATGACGGCGGTCGAGTGTCGGCATTGGGCAAGGCCCCCGCCGAACGGCGTTGCCCGAACCTGCCCTCCCGGAGCTCACTTGGTAAGGCTGCTGCGCCCCCAGCGCGATTACCGAGTCGGCGACGATTCGCGCATCCCGTTCGGCCTCGTTATATACCGGTTATCACCGTTCCGGAGGCTAGAAATGTTTCGCAGTTCGGGTTTGCTTGTTTCCCTCGCGGCGCTGATTTCATCGCCAGCAGTCGCGGAAATCGGCCGGATCAAGTCGAGCATCGGGATTGCAACCGTGCAACGGGGAACGGCTCATATTCCGGCGGCATCGGGGCAAGATCTTTTGCCTGGCGATTGGCTGGAGACGGGCAAGGACGGACGGATCAGCCTGACCTTCATCGACAACACCCGCTTCGCGGTTGGACCGGACAGCCGAATCGGGCTCAGCACATTTGACTATAACCCAACCACCGAGCGCGGCTCGTTCGTGACTCAGATTGAGCGTGGGTCGATTGCCGTTGTGTCGGGCAGAATTTCCACCTCGGGCCGCGATGCGATGCAACTCCGAACGCCGGACTCGGTCCTTGGCATCCGCGACGCTCAGGTTATCGTCGAGGTGTCAAAATGACGTTTCGAGGCTTCGTGCTGTGCGCGACCTTCACTCTCGCCGGATGCGCCCACTCTTCGGTTGTCCTGTTGCCCAACGCCAATGGCGGACATGGTGAGGTCGCGATCCTGCAATCGGGAGGGGTCGCCGGTGAGACGATCGTGAGCGATTCGAATACCCGCGCGACGCTTGGCGGATCGCGCCCGTCAGTCCGGCCGTTAGGTGCGAAAGGCCTCAGCTCGAGCGAAGCATTGCTGGTCAGCGCGCTTCCGCCAGCGGCAAGGAGCTTCGACTTGTATTTCCTCGAAGGAACGACCGACATGATCGCGCAGTCGCTTCCGGTCGTCGAGCAAATCCGCGCCGAGATTGCGAAGCGGCCCGGGGCAGAGGTTCAGGTCACTGGCCACACGGACACGATCGGCAATAATGCCGACAATGACTTACTCTCGAAACAGCGGGCAAAAGAAATTCTCAACCTGTTGGTGGACAAGGGCTTTGCCCGAACCAAGATGAGCGCTGTTGGCCGCGGGGAACGCGAACTCAAGGTGCGCACCGCCGACAATGTCAGGAGCGCTGTCAACCGGCGCGTGGAAGTGATCGTCCGCTAAGCAAGCTGGCACGCTCGCGCGGGAAGAAGCAGGCGGGCTAGCCGCCGAGCATCTTTTTCACGCCCTTTGCAGCCTGCCTTAGCCGCTGTTCGTTTTCGACCAAGGCGAGTCGGACGAACCCTTCGCCTTCCTCGCCGAAGCCCACGCCAGGTGCGACGGCGACACCCGCTTCGACCAGCAATTTCTTGGCGAATTCCATGCTTCCGAGATTCTTGAATTGCTCGGGGATCGGCGCCCAGGCGAACATGCTCGCTTGCGGAACGGGGATTTCCCAACCGGCTCGGCCGAAGCTGTCGACGAGCACGTTGCGGCGTTTCTTGTAGAGCGCGCGATTGGCGGCGACGATGTCCTGTGGGCCGTTGAGGGCGGCGCAGGCGGCGGCCTGGACCGGGGTGAATGCCCCGTAATCGAGGTAGGATTTAACCCGCGCAAGCGCCTCGATCAGCCGGGCATTGCCGACCGCAAAGCCCATCCGCCATCCGGCCATTGAGTAAGTCTTGGACATGCTCGTGAACTCGACCGCGATGTCCTTGGCGCCTTCGATTTGGAGGATCGACGGGGTCGGCGTTTCGCTGAAATAAATCTCCGCATAAGCGAGGTCTGAAATGACGATCAACGCATGTTCGCGGGCGAAGGCGACGAGGCGCTCGTAAAAGGCCAAATCCGCGACATAGGCGGTGGGGTTGCTTGGATAGCCGACCACCAGCACCTTTGGCCGCGGCACGGTGTAACGCATTGCAAGGCGCAGTCGCTCGAAGAAATCCTCGCCCGGGGCTGCGGGGATCGAGCGGATCGCGGCGCCGGCGATGATGAAGCCGAAGGTGTGGATCGGGTAGCTCGGGTTGGGCGCGAGGACGACGTCGCCCGGAGCAGTGATCGCCTGGGCGAGATTGGCGAGGCCTTCCTTGCTGCCCAATGTGACGATGACTTCGCGGTCGGGATCGACCGTCACCCCGAAACGCCGCTGGTAATAGCCCGCTTGAGCCTTGCGCAGCCCGGGGATTCCGCGGCTGGCCGAATAGCGGTGGGCATTGGGCTTGGCCGCGACCTCGGCCAGCTTGGCGATGACATGGGGCGGCGGCATTCCGTCGGGATTGCCCATTCCGAGGTCGATAACGTCCTCGCCCCGAGCGCGGGCGGCGGCCTTCATCGCATTAACCTCGGCGAAGACATAGGGCGGAAGGCGCTGGATGCGGTAGAATTCGTCGGTCATGGCGCGCCTCATGGCTTCGGCTCGCCCTCGCCACAACCCTCGTTCGTCCTGAGCGGCGCACTATGGGCGAAGTCGAAGGGCGTTGCTTGGGTTAACGCCTGCGCCCTTCGACTTCGCTCAGGACGAACGAGGCGTGGGTGGGCCCGGTCAGCGCGGCGGCAGCAGCGCCCAGGTGCGGCGGAAAGCGCGTTGCTCTTCCAGGCCGAACGCGCTTCCTGGAGCGAGCGCTGGATATTCGGCGATCCCAGTGACGAAATAGACGATTCCGAGGCCGCGTCCGCGGTCGATCCACAGGCCTGCCTTGAGGCCATATGCGTCACCGGCATGGCCGATCAGTACCGCTCCGCCGGTCCCGGGATCGTCCGCGCAGCCGCGCATCGGGGTTGGGATCTGCTGGGCGGCGAGCCCGTAGCTGCAGTAGAACCCCTTCTGGGTATCGCCATTACGCCCGTCGAAGCGCCAGACCTGAGCGAGCAGGATATCGACCGATTGCGGGGTAAGGATTCGGACGCCGTCGAGTGTTCCGCCACCAAGCAGCATGCGCCCAACCCGGGCGAGGCCGCGGGTGGAGATGCGCAGCCCGCCCTGGGGCGCGAACAGCCCGCCATTCTCGCCCAATCGCCAGCGCGCGAGATCGCACGGTCCCTCGACGACGTAGACCGGGCAAATGGGGCGGAGGCCGTGGAGATCGTCCTTTTGCGGATTGCCGCCGTGGCCATCGAGCTCGACCGCTAGGGCGACCGCGAAATCGCTGCACGTTGGCCAATTGTAACAGGCGTCAAGCTTCATCGGCTCGAGCACTTCGTGCCGCATCCACAGGTCGAAGCGGGTCCCGGTGGCGCGCTCGATCAGCGAGCCAATGATCGGAAAGTTCATGTTGCCGTAGGTGAAATAGCCGTCGCCCGGGCCGTGCTTGAGGTCCCAGGATTTAGGGTCGGCCATCGCCGACTGAACCGCTCCGCCGAGCGGAATCGCATATTGATCGTCGTGATCGCGAACCGAGCTGGTGTGCGACAGCAATTGGCGCAAAGTGATCGGACGGTCGGGGAAGGCGGGGTTGCGCAGCCTCCAACCGAGAGTTGCGGAGAGGTCGCGGTCGAGATCGAGCTTGCCCGCCTCGACCAGCTTCATCACCCCGATTGCAACCACTGTCTTGCTGATCGAGGCAACTCGGACCGGATCGTCGGCGGTGACCGGTCGGCGCGACAAGGGATCGGCGACTCCCTCGGCAAAGCTGCCAATTTCGCCCGAGCGGTCGAACGCGATGCCCACTTCGGCGGCGGGCGGCGGGGCCCGATTAATCGAGGCGCAGCCCGCCAATGCAAGGGTGAGGATCAGCTCGCGCATGCCGCGAGCCTAAGCGCGAAACTTGGCTAATGCGACCTCTCTCGACCGGGGGTTGGGTGAGAAGCGGGAACGGCCTAGAGGACGGGTATGACCGACGAGACCAAAGCCGACACCGCAGCTTCGCCCATTCCGACCCTCGAGGATTGGCAGCACTGGACCTATGTCATGGGCCGGGCGCAGCAGATGATGATGGAATATTGGGCCGATCAGGGGGCGGCTGGGAGTGAGGCGCCGGCGGCGTTCGGGTTCGGCGCGGCGCCGGGTGCTTCGGCCAATGACCAGTCGGCAAACGATCCGATGGCGTTGATGGCGGCTGGTGCGCAGGCCTGGGCCAAGGGGCTTGAGACCTGGGGCAAGATGCTCGGCGGGGTCGGCGCGCTGCCGCCGGCGAGCGCTGCAGCGCCGATCAAGGACCGCCGTTTCTCCGCCCCCGAATGGAGCGAGAACCCGATCTTCGACACCATCCGCCAGACCTATTTACGATTGTCCGATCAATTGCTCGGATCGGTCGATAGCGCCGAGGGCATGGACCCCGATGCGCGGCGAAAACTGAAGTTCGCCACCAGGAGCTTCGTCGATGCAATGGCGCCAAGCAATTTCGCGCTGACCAACCCGCAAGTGCTCAAGCGAACGCTTGAGACGCGCGGCGAGAATTTGCTCCTTGGGTTGTCCAACATGCTCAAGGACATCGCCGCCGGGCAGATGACCCAGACCAAGCCCGGCGCCTTCGCAGTCGGCCGCAACCTTGCCACCACCCCGGGCAAGGTCATCCACGAAACCCCGCTCTACCAACTGATCCAGTACACCCCCGCTACCAAACAAGTGCTCAAGACTCCGGTGATCATCTTCCCGCCGTGGATCAACCGCTTCTACATCCTCGACCTCACGCCCGAGAAGAGCTTCGTGAAGTGGTGCGTCGATCAGGGCATTTCCCTGTTCATGGTGAGCTGGAAATCGGCCGACGAGAGCTCGGCCGATGTCGGCCTCGACGATTATGTGCTCGGCGGGCAATTGGATGCGATCGACACAGTCCGCGAGGCGTTGGATGTGACCAGCGCGCATGTCGTCGGCTATTGCGTTGCCGGGACGACGCTGGCGGCGACACTTGCCTATCTTGAGTCCAAGGGTGCTTCGGCCAAGGTCAAATCGGCGACCTTCTTCACCGCCCAGGTCGATTTCAGCGAGGCGGGAGACCTCAAGCTGTTTCTCGGCGACGAGACCATGGGGCTGCTCAGCCAATTGAGCCGCGACAAGGGCTATCTGGACGGGCGCTATATGGCGGCGACTTTCAACCTGCTGCGCGGCCGCGACCTCATCTGGAATTATGTCGTCAATAATTATCTGCTGGGGGAAGAGCCGGCGCCGTTCGATCTGCTCCACTGGAACAGCGACACGACCAATTTACCCGCCGGGTGGCACCGCGATTATCTGGAGACTCTCTACAAGGGCAACAAGCTGGTCGAGAAAGGCGGAATATCGGTCGCCGGGGTGCCGATCGATATCGGCCGGGTAACCACTCCGTCCTACATCCAGGCCGGGCGCGAGGATCATATCGCGCCGCCCGAAAGCGTGTGGAAAATGATGGACCATTTCACCGGGCCAAAGCGGTTCGTGCTCGCCGGCTCTGGGCATATCGCGGGCGTGGTCAATCCGCCTGCCGCGGGCAAATATGAATATTGGACCTTGGACAAGAAAGCGGCGAGCCTGGCCGAGTTCGTCACCGGCGCGAGCGAGCATAAGGGCAGCTGGTGGCCCGATTGGGTGAACTGGCTCAAGTCGATCGATAGTGCGAGCGTCGAGGCCCAGGGTGCGCGGCTTCCGGGCAAGGGCAAGGTCAAGGCGATCGAGGACGCACCTGGGCGCTATGTGAAGACGCGCTAGGAGCGCCTGCCCCCACTCCATCCCCGTTCGTTCTGAGTAGGGGTCAAGAAAGCGAAGCGCATCGAGAGCCCGTATCGAAGGATCTTTCGATACGCCGCTTCGACAAGCTCAGCGGCTACTCAGGACGAGCGGTTGTGGCGCGGCTCGTGTTTAAAAAACCCCGCCGCCGAGCATCAACCGGACTACGCCGACGACAATCACGAACAGGTTGAGGTTGCGCCCGCTGGTGCCGCGCGCGGCCATGCCCAAAGCAGCACCGAGCACGGCCAGCGGGATGATCAGCCAATTGGCCCAGCCGAGCAGCGGCAAAAAGGCGATGGTCGCGAAGAGCAAGGCGACGAGGCCGATGATGATCGAGATGATATTGAGCATTTGTGGCGGTCCTAGCATCATTCGGGCGGGGTGGGCAGGCGCGGTTTGCGGATCAGCGCGGTGACATAGAGCGCAAGTGCGGTCCAGATTGCTGCAAAGGCGATTCCGTGAGCGACGGTGAAATGCTCGCCATAGAGAAACACCGCGAGCAGGAACTGCAGCGTCGGGGCGAGGAACTGGAGCATCCCAAGGGTCGAATATGCAAGCCGCCGGGCGGCGGCGGTAAACAGCAACAATGGTGTGGTCGAGACAATCCCGGCGAGCACCAGCAGCTCGCCCGTGAACCGGCTCGGGCCGAACACTGGCTGTCCGCCAAGGCCGACCCAGGCCAGCCATCCAAGCGCGACCGGGGCAAGCAAGGCAGTTTCGATGGCGAGACCGGTGACCGCGTCGGCAGCGACGATCTTGCGCAACAGTCCGTAGAGCGCGAAGCCGAAGCACAGGGTCAGGCTGATCCATAATTGCCCAACCGCACCGGCGGCGAGGACGGAAATGCCGGCGGCGGCGATTGCGACCGCGGTCCATTGCAAGCGGTTCAGCCGTTCGTCGAGGACGAATCGACCGAGCAGGACATTGGCCAGCGGGTTGAGATAATAGCCGAAACTCGCGGCCAGGATGTGCCCGCTGACCACGGCATAAGGGTAGAGCAGCCAGTTGGTACCGATAAGCAAGGCGCTGATCGTGAGCAAGGCGAGCGTTCGCGGCTGGGCAAGCGCGAGGCGGACTTTCGGCCAACCTTTGGAGACGATGATCAGCAAGGCGAGGAACGGCAGCGACCACAGGATCCGGTGAGACACGATTTGCAATGCCGACACGCCGCCAAGCAGCTTGAAATAAATCGGCAGGACGCCCCACAGGCTGTAGGCGGCAAGCCCGTATAGGAAGCCGTTGCGGTGGCGGTGGGCCGCTGAGAGGCTGGTTGGGGGGCGGTTCACCGCGGGCTCGGGTAGCGGGCGCAGCGGGCAAGCGAAAGACTTTGTTAACCTAAGATTGGTTGAAGTGCAGCGAGCGGGCTGCGATGGTCAGCGCGTGGGGAGACCGCAATGCTGTTCGATCGATCAGGACCGGCGAGTCGCGGCGCGCTGCTGATAGCCGCGCTGGGCGCGATTGCAGTCACTGGCGGGTGCCAGACCAAGCCCAAGGCCAAGCCCGGTGCCTCGGTCACGGTCGGTGCGCCGCTCAAGGCCGACGTGTGGCGCGAAGTCGCAAGCGATGCCGACGAGGACCGCATCGACCGGCTCGGTCTGGCGTGGGCCGGAGCCTTGGCCGAAGCCAAAAAATCGAACCCCGGCGAAGTGCGCCGCGAAGGGCCACTGCTGCTGCCGCGCTCGGCGCTCGACCGGCCCGACCCGACTCCGGGAAGCTATAATTGCCGGCTCATCCAGCTTGGCCGCGCCGGTGCCAAGGGCCGCACCTTCGAGAGTTTCAAACCGTTCTTTTGCTACGTCCAGCTCGAGAGTGGCCAGCTGACCTTCGTCAAGCAGAGCGGAAGCCAGCGACCGTCGGGGCGCCTGTGGGACGATGACGACAGCAAGAGAATGATTTTTCTCGGCAGTATCACCGTTGGCGCCAAGGACGAGACCCTGGCCTATGGCGACGACGCCAAGCGCGACATGGTCGCGGTGTTCGAACGGATCGCCCCGTTCCGCTGGCGGCTGGTGGTGCCGTGGCCGCAGGGCAATTCGAAGCTTGATGTTTATGAACTGACCCCGGTCGCCGATCAGCCCGAATGATCGCGGCGGACGAGGATTGCGCGGGCGCCGGGCTGCTCGCCGATCCCGATGAGGTGCGGGCGATCCTGATCGCATCGGCGCAGGCTGGGCAGTCGATCACCTATTCCGAAGTGCTGGGGCTTCTCGGTCATCAATTTTCGCGTCCGAAGATGCGCGCGTTGTGCGCGGTCCTGGCGCGTGTCGACGACGTTTCGGAAGCGCTTGGTGAGCCCGAGCTAGCGGTGCTGGTGGTGCGCCAGTCGGATGGCCTGCCTGGTCAGGGTTGGTGGGTCGGCGGGGCCAAGGCGCGTCGCTTCGAGGGGCCATGGGAAGGGCCGGAAGCGGCGGCGCTGATCGGCAGGCTTCACTTCACGACCTTCGCATATTGGGCGGGACGCGCGGCCTAAGCTGCGCTAAGCGCTCGCCCCGTGAGCGACACCAAAATCTTCACCGTCAGCGACGACGACGACGGCATTCGCCTCGACCGTTGGTTCAAGCGGCATATGCCCGAGGCCAGTTTCAACATCGTCTCGCGTTGGTCGCGGACCGGGCAATTGCGGATCGACGGCAAGCGCGCTTCTCCCGGCGACCGAGTTGAAGCGGGGCAGGAGATCCGCGTTCCGCCGGTCGAGCCCGAGCGCCTCACCGGCCGCCCCGAACGTGAACGCGTCGAGCTCACGCCCGAAGAGCAGGCGATGGTCCGCGAGATGGTCATCCACCGCGATCGGCACGCCTTCGTCGTCAACAAGCCGCCTGGGCTCGCGACCCAGGGCGGGACCAAGATGACCCAGCATCTCGACCGACTGCTCGACGGCCTCGCCGATGACGATGGCGGTCGGCCCAAGCTGGTCCACCGGCTCGACAAGGATACGTCCGGCGCGCTTCTGGTTGCCCGCACATCGCGGGCTGCTGGGCATTTTTCGAAGAGCTTCGCGAGCCGCACCGCGCGCAAAGTTTATTGGGCGCTGGTGGTGGGCGTGCCCGACGCCAACGAGGGCATGATCGACGCACCACTGGCCAAGCAGCCGGGGACCGGCGGCGAGAAAATGCATGTCGACCAGGATCACGGGCAGTCTGCAAAAACCCGCTTCCGGGTAATCGACCGCGCCGGTAACCGCGCCGCCTGGGTCGAATTGCAGCCGCTGACCGGGCGCACTCATCAATTGCGCGCGCATATGGCGGCGATCGGCCATCCGATTGTCGGCGATTCCAAATATGGCGGTGCCGAAGCCTTTCTCACCGGCGGGATCAGCCGCAAGCTTCATCTCCACGCGCGGCGGCTTCGGATCGACGCGCCCGAGGGCGGCAAGATCGACGTCACCGCCGAGCTTCCAGCGCATTTCTCCGAAAGCCTGACGATGATTGGCTTCGAACCGATGGCCGGCGACATGATGCCGATGGATACGCCACCGCCGAGCGCTTCGGAAAAGCACAAAAAGGTCTCCGCAGCAGCCAAGGAGCGGCGCCAGGAACGGCGCGGCGAACGGCGGTCGCGCGGCAAGGCGCCCGGCAAAGCCAAGCCTTGGGAAAAGACCAAGCCGAAGTCGAAGCCCAAACTCAAACCCAAACC
>JBDSRE010000106.1:0-3061 GCA_039929465.1 Sphingomicrobium sp.
CCCAGATGGTCGGCGCGAACTTGGCGCGATAGACGATCATGTCGAGTCGACGCTCAAGCAGGCCGATGAGGTTCTGGCTGGCATCGCCCTTCATCGCGCTGGCTTCGGTGTATGTGCGCTTGAACTGTTTTTCGGTGATGTCGCCGTAATAGCCCTTGAGCTTCTGCTTCGCGCGCAGCTGAATGCCGTAGTCGCTGACCTTGCTCTTCCGGCGCTGGCCATGTTGGCCGGGGCCATATTCGCGGCGATTGACCGGGCTCTTGGGCCGTCCGAAGACGTTTTCGCCCATCCGGCGGTCGAGCTTGTATTTGGCGCTGGTGCGCTTCGTCATAACAAGTCCTTCAATTGCGTTCTCACATGCCCCGGGACCGCGCTGCTCATCGTGAAGGCAAATTCAGGATGCGCAGGGCCACCGCTTCACCGGGAGTGCGAGGCCAATTGCGAAGGCGGGCGCCTAGCCGAGCGTGGCTCCGGGGTCAAGCAAAGGCTCCTTAGCGGAACTCCACTTCGGCCTCGGTGCCGGCGGCGCATTGCTTCTGCTCAGCCAGAGTCACTCGGCGGCTCTGGGCTTGGGCACGGGCCTCGGCACGGTCGAGGCAAGCTTTTTCCTGCATCGCCGACTGATGCGGGGTCTCGAGAGTCGCATTGGTACCAGGCATTGGTCCCGGCCGCGGGTCGGGGCCGACAAGGACGCCGCCGGATTGTGCGAGGAGCATCACGACAGGGAGCATCAGGTTGGTCATCGCTTAACCTCCAGCATAAGCCGAATCGGACGCAGCGATTATGCTCCTTGCCTGCGGATCCGGCAATTGGACTGCGTTCAGCGTTTCCGGACCGGTCCGGAAAGGGCGCGGATGATTCCGCGCAGCGCCTGGACCTCGCGCATCGACCAGCCGGGCTTGGTAAGGATCGTTCGGATGGTGTTGCGGGTCACCCGAGTGCGCTCGGGCGGGTGGAAATAGCCCTTGGCTAAGAGCGCTTCATCAAGCTGGGCGATCATTGCTTCGACGTCGGCGTGAAGCGCGCGTTCCTCTGCATCCTTGGCTGGAGGCTGGGCAAGCGCGACATGCTTCGACCATTCATAGGCCAGCAGGATTACCGCCTGGGCGAGATTGAGGCTGGCGAAGCCGGGATTGATTGGGACCGTTACGATCGCGCTTGCAAGCGCGACGTCCCCGGTCTCGAGCCCCGACCGTTCGGGTCCGAAAAGAATCGCCGAGCGCCCCGCCCATGCTGCGATCACACCGGCCATTTCCGCTGGCTCGACGACCGGCAGGGTGAGTTCGCGGCGGCGCACCGTCGAGGCATAGACCATGGAGCAATCGGCGACCGCTTCCTCAACGGTATCAAACACGGTGGCGGATTCAAGCACGACATCGGCACCGCTTGCCGACGGCCCCGAATCGGGGTTGGGCCAGCCGTCGCGCGGCGCCACCAGCCGCATTTCGGTCAGCCCGAAATTGAGCATCGCCCGAGCCGCCTTGCCGATATTCTGTCCTAGCTGCGGGCGGACAAGGACGATGATTGGGGGTTTAAGAACCATCCCCGACCGCACCTGCGATATCGGCGAAATCGCCGGGCTCGCTGAAATTCTTGTAGACCGAGGCAAAGCGAATGTAGGCGACGTGATCGATCGCTTTCAATGCATCCATCACCGCTTCGCCGATGGCGGTTGCGGTGACCTCGTCGCCGCGAGTTTCGAGCTGGCGCTGGATCGAGCTCACCAGACGGTCGACTCGATCATTGTCGACGCCTCTTTTGCGGCAGGCAATGCTTATCGATCGCGAAAGTTTGTCGCGATCGAACGGTTCGCGTTCACCGCTTTTCTTGACCACCACCAGATCGCGCAAATGAACCCGCTCGAAGGTCGTGAAGCGCGCACCGCAAGCCTCGCACTGTCGCCGCCGGCGGATCGCTGCGCCGTCCTCGCTCGGGCGCGAATCCTTTACCTGGCTGTCTTCGTGAGCGCAGAACGGACAGCGCATTCCTCAGCCCTGATAAATCGGAAAGCGGCCGCACAATTCGAGCACGCGGCTGTTGACCGCGCACTCTACCGCGGCGTTGCCCTCGGCACCATTCTTGACCAGCCCGTCGAGGACGTCGGCGACCATGTCGGCGATATCGGCGAATTCGGCCGTACCGAAACCACGTGTGGTGCCCGCGGGCGAGCCAACCCGGATCCCGCTGGTCTGCATTGGCGGCAGCGGATCGAACGGCACGCCATTCTTGTTGCAGGTGATCCCGGCGCGCTCAAGGCTTTCGTCAGCGTCCCTTCCGGTGAGCCCCAGCGGGCGCAGATCGACCAGCGCCAGATGGGTGTCGGTACCCCCGGCGACGAGGTCCGCTCCGCGCTCCTTCAGCCGCCCGGCGAGAGTCTGGGCATTGGCGATCACCGCCTTGGCATAGGCCTTGAACTCGGGCTGAAGCGCTTCGCCGAATGCCACCGCCTTGGCAGCGATGACATGCATCAATGGCCCGCCCTGCAAACCCGGGAACACCGCTGAATTGATCTTCTTGGCAATAGCTTCGTCATCGGTGAGCACCATCCCGCCGCGCGGACCGCGCAAGGTTTTGTGGGTGGTGGTGGTTACGACGTCGGCGAAGCCGAAGGGGGAGGCGTGCTCGCCCGCCGCGACCAGGCCGGCGAAATGCGCCATGTCGACGAACAGCAAGGCGCCGACTGCCTCGCAGATTGCCCGGAACCGCTCGAAATCGAGATGCCGCGGATAGGCCGATCCGCCGGCGATGATCATCTTGGGCCGATGTTCCGTGGCGAGGCGTTCGATCTCGTCGAAATCAACCAGATGATCGTCCTCGCGGACTCCATATTGGACGGCATTGAACCATTTGCCCGACTGTGCCGGCGGCGCCCCGTGGGTAAGATGTCCGCCAGCAGCAAGGCTCATCCCCATGATCGTGTCGCCGGGCTTCAATAGCGCCATCATCACCGCGCCATTGGCCTGCGCGCCCGAATGCGGCTGGACGTTGGCGAAGCCACAGCCGAACAGTTTCTTGGCTCGCTCGATCGCCAGGGTTTCGACCGTGTCCGACGGGCCGCAGC
>JBDSRE010000107.1:0-3605 GCA_039929465.1 Sphingomicrobium sp.
TCTTTGTTACCGGCGGTTCGGGCGGCGGTATCCTGACCGCGTGGATCATCGGCAAGACCGACCGTTTCAAGGCCGCAGCCGCGCAGAAACCCGTCATCAACTGGACCAGCATGGCGCTGACCAGCGACGGGCCCGCCTTCTTCGGCCCCTATTGGATGGGCAGCCAGCCGTGGGAGAATTACCAAAGCTATTGGGCGCGCTCGCCATTGAGCCTGATCGGCAACGTCAAGACCCCGACCCTGGTCGTAGTCGGGACCGAGGATTACCGGACGCCGGTCAGCGAGTCCGAACAGCTGTACACCGCGCTCAAGCTCAAGGGTGTGCCCACCACTTTGGTCAAGGTTCCCGGCGCAAGCCACGGCGGTATCGCCGCCCGACCGAGCCAGTCGGCGGCCAAGGCAGCGGCGATTATTGCCTGGTTCGATCGCTATCGGACACGAGCACCAGCACTGGCCGCCGGGCAATAGCGTCGCCGTTTGAACCTTTCGCCCGCCCAGCCGTCCTAGGGTCGCGAGATTCAATACTGCCCGGGAGAATGACGTGAAGCCTGTATATCTGCTCGGCGCGGCCGCCGCCGCGATCCTTTCGACCCCCGCTTTGGCCAAACCCGCAATCGGCTTCGACCCGGCGCGGCTGTCGGCGATCGACAAGATGCTCGGCTCCGACGCTTTCGAGGGGCGCGGGCCCAATACCCGCGCCGAAACCAAGACCGTCGCGTACATCGTCGACCAGTTCAAGGCGGCGGGAGTCCAGCCTGGCGGCGATGTCGCCAATGGTCAGCGCGGCTGGACCCAGGCGGTGCCGCTGCTCAAATCGGACATCGTCGGAACGCCCGGTCTGACGCTCGACCTCGGCAACGGTCCGGCAATGAGCCTGACCCAGGGCGACCAGATTTCGGTCAAGGCGCCGTTGAACGGCATGAAGTCGGTCGACTTGACCAATGTGCCATTGGTGTTCGTCGGGTACGGGACGACGGCGCCCGAACGCAATTGGGACGACTTCAAGGGCATGGACGTCAAGGGCAAATTGCTCGTCGAGTTCATCAACGACCCCGATTTCGACGGCCCGATCGCCGACGGCGCTGGCAATTCGGGGGGCGATTTCGGCGGCAAGGCGATGACCTATTACGGGCGCTGGACCTATAAATATGAGGAAGCCGCCCGGCGCGGTGCTGCGGGGCTTCTGATCATCCACGAAACCGATCCCGCCTCTTACGGCTGGGCGACGGTCAAGAATTCGAACACCAACACTCAGTTCGACATCGTGCAAACCGATCCCGCTGCGGTCCACGCGCCGATCGAGGCGTGGATTCAGCGCGACCTTGGCGCCAGGATTTTCGAAGCCTCAGGGATGACGTTCGACCAGGCCAAGGCCATGTCCAGAACCCGCGCCTTCAAACCGGTCGAACTCAAGGCGCGGATGACCACCAGGATCAACGCCGACGTCAGCACCATCACCTCGCAGAATGTCGTCGGACTGCTGCCGGGCACCCGATATCCCGACGAAACCGTGATCTACTCCGCGCACTGGGACCATCTCGGGATCGGCAAGCCCGATTCCACCGGTGACACCATCTATAATGGAGCGCTCGACAATGCCACGGGCATCGCCCAGCTGATCGAACAGGCGCGGGTGTTCGCGGCGCAGCCGCGGACCCAACGCTCGATCGTCTTTCTCGCTGTCACCGCCGAGGAAAAGGGCCTGCTCGGCTCCGAATACTATGCCGCCCACCCGCTCTACGCACCGGGCAAGACGGTCGGCGCGCTCAACACCGACGGCGGTCAGTTGTGGGGAAAGGCCAAGAACTTCACCATTTCGGGCAACGCCAAATTGGGCCTGCTCGACATGCTCATCGCCGAGGGCGCCAAACAGGGCCGCTATTACAGCCCCGACCCGCACCCCGAGGCCGGCCATTTCTTCCGCTCGGACCATTTCTCAATGGCCAAGGTCGGCATTCCGGCGATCAGCTTTGGCGACGGCAATGACCTGGTCAATGGCGGGATCGAGCGCGGCGAGGCGCTCGGCAAGAGCTATGTCGAAAAGAATTATCACCAGCCGAGCGACGAATGGTCGAGCGAATGGGACTTCACCGGGATGGCGCAGGATGCGCAATTGCTCCACAATCTTGGCCGCAACCTCGCCAATTCGAGGGCTTGGCCCGAATGGAGCGCGGATAGCGAATTCAAGGCCGCGCGCGACGCGACCGCATCCGATCGGGCGGGCGGAACCGCGGTGATTCCAGCCGCAGCGATGCCGGTGTCGCAACCGGACAAAAAGGGCGAACGCGGCAGATAGGGAGCGACGACATGGCCGACCTCAAATTCTACACCAACCCGATGAGCCGCGGGCAGATCGTCCGCTGGATGCTGGAGGAAGTCGGCCAGCCCTATGAGACAATCGTCATCGATTACGCGAACATGCACGGCGCCGACTATGGCGCCATCAATCCGATGCTGAAGGTCCCCGCCATTGTCCACGACGGCAAGACGGTGACCGAATGCGCCGGGATTATCGCCTATCTCGCCGATGTCTTTCCCGACGCCAACCTCGGCCCCCGCACCGACGAGAAAGCCGATTATTACCGCTGGCTGTTCTTCGCCGCCGGGCCGGTCGAGGCGGCCGTGACCAACCACTCCAACGGCTGGGATCCGGACCCGGACAAGCGGCGGATGTTTGGTTACGGCACCTACGACGACACGCTTCAGACGCTCGCGGGCCACCTCGCGGCCAATGATTATGTCTGTGGGGCTCGCTTCACCGCCGCCGATGTTTACGTCGGAAGCCAGGTGCTGTGGGGCGTTCAGTTCGGAACCATGACCAAGCATGCGCCTTTCATGCCTTATGCCGCCCGCCTTGAGCAGCGCGCCGCCTACAAGCGCGGCAAGGATATCGACAACGGCCTGATCGCGGAGATGAAGGCGGCGGAATCGGCCACGAATTAAGCCTTCCAACGTCAATCCGCTAAGATCGCCCCAACGGAGGAATGCATGACCGACCCAACCCGCCAACAGGCAATCACCCTGTACGACCGCTTCACCCATGGCGGAATGGAGCGGCGCACGTTCATGGCCCGGATGGTCGCGCTTGCTGGAAGCCTCATCGCCGCCGAAAGCCTGATCGCCGCCATCTCAGCCTCTCCCGCGGCGGCCGCGATCGTTCCGCCGGGCGACAAGCGACTGTCCGCGCGCACCGTCATGCTTGGCGGCTACAAGGCCTATGTCGCTCAGCCGATCGGCAAAGCGCTGCGCCCGACAGTGCTTGTCATCCACGAAAATCGCGGACTGAATGACCATATTCGCGATGTTGCGCGCCGCCTCGCGCTGTCCGGTTATCAAGCGGTCGCGCCCGATCTGTTGTCGCCCCTCGGCGGCACGCCGGCCGATGAGGACAAGGCGCGCGACATGATCGGCAAGCTCGATCTCGCCAAGGCCACGGCAGCCGGGGTGGCCATGGTCCGCGCCCTGGCCAAGACCAGCCGCAATGGCAAAGTCGGCGCGGTCGGTTTCTGCTGGGGCGGCGCCTACATCGACCGTCTGGCGGTCGCCGCCGGCAAGTCCCTCGCCGCCGGGGTCAGCTATTACGGCCCCGCCCCCGACCCAAGTGAA
>JBDSRE010000108.1:0-4635 GCA_039929465.1 Sphingomicrobium sp.
CGTCCCGGTGCCCGCGGGTTTCCCGGCGCTCAGCGTCGAGGAGGCGGTACAGGCGGCCGAGAAACTTCCTGGGCCTTTGTGGGTGGTTAAGGCGCAGATCCACGCCGGCGGCCGTGGCAAGGGCAAGTTTACCGAGCTTGGCCCCGATTCCAAAGGTGGCGTGCGACTCGCCAAATCGGTCGAGGACGTCCGCGGCAGCGCCGCCGAAATGTTCGGCAAAACTCTGGTCACCGTCCAGACCGGTCCAGAAGGGCGAAAGGTCCAGCGACTCTACGTCACCGACGGGGTCGATATCGACAATGAATTCTACCTTGCGCTTCTGGTTGACCGCGACAGCGGGCGCGTGGCGATTGTCGCCTCGACCGAAGGCGGAATGGATATCGAAGGGGTCGCCCACGAAACGCCGGACAAGATCGAGACCCTGACCATCGATCCCGCGACCGGGCTCATGCCGCATCACGGACGTGCCGTTGCCGCAGCGCTCGATCTTACCGGCGACCTTGCCAAGCAATGCGCGAAAATCCTTTCCCAGCTGTACGACGCGTTCATCGGCAGCGACGCCGCGCAAATCGAAATCAATCCGCTGGCGGTCGTCGGCGGTGATACGCTGATGGTCCTCGACGCCAAGATCGGCTTCGACAGCAATGCCGAATTCCGCCACCCTGACTACGACCAGCTGCGCGACCTTGGCGAAGAAGAGCCGAGCGAGATCGAGGCGTCCAAATATGACCTCGCTTACATCAAGCTCGACGGCAATATCGGCTGCATGGTCAATGGCGCGGGCCTCGCCATGGCGACGATGGACATCATCAAGCTGGAAGGCGGCGAACCGGCGAATTTCCTCGATGTCGGGGGCGGCGCATCCAAGGAAAAGGTCACCGCAGCGTTCAAGATCATTCTTAGCGATCCGACGGTCAAGGGCATTCTCGTCAACATCTTCGGCGGGATCATGAAATGCGACATCATCGCCAACGGCATCGTCGCCGCGGCGAAAGAGGTGAACCTTAACGTCCCGCTGGTGGTTCGGCTTGAGGGGACCAACGTCAAGCTGGGCAAGGACATCCTCGCCAATTCGGGGCTTCCAATCGTCAGCGCCGACGATCTCGGCGATGCCGCGAGGAAAATCGTCGCTGCGGTGAAGCAGGGTGTCGCGGCTTGATCATCCTTCGATACGTCGCTTCGTCAGGCTCAGCCGCTACTCAGCACGAACGGATTTGACCTTCTTCGTTCGTCCTGAGTAGGGACGGAGCGAAGTCGAAGGCCCGCATCGAAGGGCGCTTTGGAAAGGTCTGCGAATGAAACTGCTCGTCGCCGTCAAACGGGTCATCGATTATAACGTCAAGCCGCGGGTCAAGATGGATGGCTCCGGGGTCGACCTCGCAAACGTCAAGATGAGCATGAACCCGTTCGACGAAATTGCGGTCGAAGAAGCGATCCGGCTCAAGGAACAAGGCGTCGCGACAGAAATCGTCGCGGTGTCGATCGGGCCGGCCAAGGCTCAGGAAACGCTTCGTACTGCGCTTGCGATGGGTGCCGACCGGGCGATCCTGGTCCAGACTGAGGATGAGGTCGAGCCGCTTAGCGTGGCCAAGATCCTGAAGGCTGTGGTCGAGCAGGAAAGCCCCCAGCTGGTGATCCTCGGCAAGCAGGCGATCGACGACGATAGCAACCAGACCGGGCAGATGCTCGGCGCGTTGCTCGGCTGGCCGCAGGGAACCTTTGCATCAAAGGTCGAAATGGCCGACGGCGCGCTGAGCGTGACCCGGGAAATCGACGGCGGGCTGGAAACGGTCAAGCTCGACTTGCCGGCGATCGTCACCACCGATTTGCGCCTCAATCAGCCGCGCTACGCCTCGCTGCCAAACATCATGAAGGCCAAGTCCAAGCCGCTCGAAACCAAGTCTCCGGGCGATTACGGAGTCGATGTCGCGGCGCGGATCGAGGTGCTCAAGGTCAGCGAACCGCCCAAGCGCCAGGGCGGGGTCAAAGTTGCCTCGGTCGATGAACTGGTCGCGAAACTCAAGAGCCTGGGAGTGGCCAAATGAAGACTCTGGTCCTGGTTGAACATGATGGGTCGTCGATCAAGGACGCGACCCTCGCCACCGTCACCGCCGCGTCGCAGCTGGGCGAGGTGCACTTGCTGATTGCGGGCAAGAATATTGGGACGGTGGCCGAGGCCGGGGCCAAGATCGCCGGCGTCGGCAAGGTCCATGTCGCCGACTCCGCGCATCTCGAGCATCAGCTGGCAGAGGACGTGGCGCCGATCGCGGTCGAACAGATGGGCCATCACGACGCCTTCCTCGCCCCCGCCACCACTTACGGCAAGAATATCGCGCCGCGGGTTGCCGCCTTGCTCGATGTCATGCAGCTCAGCGACATTCTCTCGGTCGAGGAAGACGGCAGCTTCACCCGCCCGATTTACGCCGGCAACGCTATCGCAACGGTCAAGTCCAATGACGACAAGAAGGTCATCACCGTTCGCACCACCGCGTTTGAGAAAGCGGCTTCGGAAGGGGGCGGCGGGACGATCGAGACGATCGACGCGGGAAGCGCGGGCGGCAAATCGAGCTTCGTCGGTGCCGAATTGAGCAAGTCCGAGCGGCCCGAGCTGACCAGCGCCAAGGTCATCGTTTCCGGCGGCCGCGCCTTTGGCAGCAGCGATCAATTCCACGCGCTTCTCGATCCGCTCGCCGACAAGCTCGGTGCAGCGGTCGGCGCATCGCGCGCTGCGGTCGACGCCGGCTACGCTCCCAACGATTATCAGGTCGGCCAGACGGGCAAGATCGTCGCGCCGGAAGTGTATGTCGCGATCGGCATTTCGGGCGCCATCCAGCATCTTGCGGGGATGAAGGATTCAAAGACCATCGTCGCCATCAACAAGGACGAGGACGCACCGATTTTCCAGGTCGCCGACCTCGGACTGGTCGGCGATCTGTTCAAGATCGTGCCCGAGCTGACCGAGACGCTGTAGCCGGCGCCTAGCGCGCCAGCAGGTCAGCCGGAGTGGTTGGCTCGCTGAGTAGATTTTCCATCCGCGCCCAGCGCTGTTCCTGGCTCGGGCCGGCGGCTTCGACGTAGGCGCGGACCATGTCGAGCCCGAGCCCATAATTGATCACGTAGGAGCGATACTGGTCGGCGAAGTCGAGCGACTTCTCGGCCCGCGCTTTGGACTGCAACTGGTAATGCTGGCTCAGGCGCACCGCCTCATCGCGGCCAATCTTCCCGTCGAGATAATCGGCGACGATCGTGAACCGCGCCCCGGCGAGTTCGCGCCTGGCCTTGGCGAGGGCGAGGAAACGGTCCGCTTCGCCCAGCGCGAGTCCGGCCAGCGGATAGATGGCCGATCGTTCGAACGTTGCCTGCTCGTCGCCTGGGAAGGCGAGTTCGATGCCGTAATTGGCTGAACCCTCGGCGAGCAATGACTGCGGCGAGTAGAGCGGGTAAACGCTGAATTCGATCCACCCGCGCTGGCGAGTCAGATGCTCTTCCAGCAGGGCATTATAGACGTGATGGCCTGGATACCCCTCGTGGCAGCCAAGGTCGACCGCGCGCCCGATGCGCAGCGGCAGATCGGTATTGACCTCAATCTTGCTGTGCGCGTCGCCTTGATAATAATTATAGCCGCTCCAGCTTTTGCCGGTGACCAGCGCCAGCTCGAACCGTTCCTGCGGGGGCAGCTTGATGTGCTCGAGCGTTCGGCGCCGGCATTCGGCGATCGCCGCATCGAGGACTGGCTTCACCCGGTCTGCGGGAATGTTGAGCCGGTCTTCATAAGCATCGACCCGCTCCGCCAGTGGCCCGTCGCCGGGAATCAGAACGGCAATACGTTGGAGCACTGGGTCATAAGCGCCGAGCGGCTTGAGTTCTGGCGCGACCCCGAACAGTCCGCGCGCCTCTTCGATGAAGGTCAACTTCTCTCCCGACAGCATGCGCAGCCGGGTCTGCTCCGCGACCAGCTGGCCGCGCAGAAACGCCTGCCTGCGTTGGTCGAAGGGATCGGTCGGGTGGAGCGCATCAAGCCGGGTGAGAAGCGCCGCGGACGCGGCTTTTAATGCGGCGATGTCGCGTGAGCGGGCTTTGGCCGCGGCTTGATATTCGGGGGGACCGTAATAGGCATCGACAAAACCCGGGTCACGTTCGCCAATCTCGAGCGTCTGGCGAACATAATCGGTCGCGACGAGGTTGAACGAGTCCGCAGTCGCCGGCGCAAATTGGGGGATGGCCGTGCAGCCGGCGATTAACGCAAGCAGCGGCACGATGAAGACGTTGCGCATGGCAGGGAGGCTCCTCGAGGTGCAGCAGCCGGCAACTGTGAAGCATCGGCCCGATCAGTCAACCGTCGCGGCCACTCGGACGTCTTGGGACATCGATTTATAATGGTGCGGGACGCAGTCCGGAGCGAACCCCTCTCTTCCCTGTTATTCGAAAAAACGAGCCTGAAACAGGGAGGGGCACCTCCTCGTTCGATGCGATCCCGAACTGGGAGCCTAAAGATTTCAATGGCTTATCTCTGACTCGAGGCGATTTATTGAACGCCACAGGAACAGGGAAGCGAATTTGCCATAACAGGGACGTCGGGCGCCGTCGCTGCCGGGCTGATGTGTTCATTGAAAGGATAATTTGGTCGGCGAACTT
>JBDSRE010000109.1:0-12531 GCA_039929465.1 Sphingomicrobium sp.
TCCGTCGCACCGGGCCGGTAGCGATGATCGCCGCTTGCACCCGCTTCAATGGCAAGGTGACGTCGGTGAGTGTGAGCAGCCCGCGGCGGCGGCGCAGTCCCGCGGCGGCGCGGTCGAGTCGAAAGCCATGGTCGCGAAGCACGATTCGGACAATTCCGGTCGCAACCCCGACGACCGCCAAGACCAGTGTCCCGGCGATCGCCGCAATGATCTGGTGACCGATGACCAGCGCCTGGACCGGCGCAGTCAGATCAAGAGCGTTGCTCCAGAAATGGCGCGAGAAGGGGTCGAAGCCGGCGACATTGCCGAGCGTTTGGGTGAGGCCGAACAGCCCGGCAAGCAAGACCAGCGAAAAGTTGAACAGCCCGGCGCTTAGCACCCGGCGCGAATCCATCGCGAAAATTGGCGCGCTCTCTTCCTCGCCTGCCGCCTCGCCGCCCGCCGTAATCGCGCCGCCGTGGCGGGCGCGAATCTGGTGGCGGATGGCCTCGGCGCGTTCGAGCGCGATGGTGTGAAGAACCCCGTCCTCATTCTTTGCCCCAGCCGAGGCGCCTGTTTCGAAGCGCACCTTGGCCAATCCGAACAACCGCTGAAGCGGACCCTGCTCGATATCGACATCGCGCACCCGGTCGAACGGAATGGCCCTGCTGGTCCGGCTCAAGAAGCCGCTGTCGATGCGGATTTCGTCGGCGCCGACGCGATATTCGAGCTTCAGCCATTTTAGCAGGAGCCCGCCGACTGAGATCATGCCGAACGCCGCCAACATTACGCCGACGATCCACCAACGGCCTTGAGTCGCAGCCCAGGCGCCCGCTGCGAGCACGCCCCAGGCGCCCCGCACCACGCCACCGAGCCCGGTCAACAGGAACAAAGGGTGGAGCCGCTCGGCCGGGCCCAATGTGCCGTCGAGCACACTGTCGGGAGTGCTGTCGGGCGCGATTTCTGAAGCGTTCATTCGACGTCGGTCCGGATATGCTCGCGGATGAGGTCGCGGATCTCGGTCGCCCGGGCGGGGGCGAGGCCATCGACCCGGACGATGCTGTTATGCGTGCCAGCAGTGTGGACGATCAGGCTCGCGGTGCCGAAGACCTTATCGAGCGGACCGCGGGTGACGTCGATATGCTGGACCCGGACGAACGGCACCAGCGTATCGGTGTGGAACAGCCACCCGCGCACCGATTGCAGCAGCCGGTCGTGAATTCGGTAGCCGAGACGGCGGTAGATCCGCGCCGGAAGCAGCAGGACCGCGACCAGCGCCGCCGGGACCATCAGCGCCGGGGCGATCAGCGCGAAGGGAGTATCTGCGATGACCAGCCGGTCGGCGATAATCACTCCAGCCGTCAGCGGCAGCCAGTTGATTGCCGCCCGCGCCATCAGCAATGTGCGATAGGCGGGCTCGGGACGTAGCAGAAGCACTTGGTCGGCGTTCTCGGCTGTCATGGCCGGATACTACAGCCGTGGCGGCGCGCGACAATCGAAAATCAGGCGATGCCCTGGCGATGTTCGGCGCTGATCCGGCGGATGGTGCCCGAACTGGCGCGCATAACGATGCTCTCGGTCTCGATGCACCCACCCTTGCGCCGCTTGACGCCCTTGAGCAGCGAGCCGTCCGTGACCCCGGTGGCGGCGAAGATGCAATCACCCTTGGCCATGTCGTTGATCGAGTAAATGCGATCGAGGTCGTCGATCCCCCATTTGCGCGCGCGCGCGATTTCGTCGTCATTGCGAAACTCGAGCCGGCCCTGGATTTGGCCGCCGACGCAGCGCAGCGCGGCTGCAGCAAGTACTCCCTCGGGCGCTCCGCCGCTGCCGATATAGAGGTCGATCCCGGTATCGGGGTCGGCGGTCGCGATAACCCCGGCGACATCGCCGTCGGGGATAAGCATGATGCCGCAGCCGAGAGCGCGCAACTGGGCGATGATCTCCGAATGACGCGGGCGGTCGAGGACGCAGGCAATGATCTCGCCCGGCTTGACCCCCTTGGCCTTGGCCAGCGCTCGGACATTATCGGCCGGCGATCGGGCGAGGTCGATGACGCCCTCTGAATAGCCGGGGCCGATGGCGATCTTTTGCATATACGTGTCGGGGGCGTTGAGCAGGCAGCCCTTTTCGGCGATTGCCAGCACCGCCAGCGCATTGGGTCCGCCGGTCGCGGTCAAGGTGGTGCCTTCCAGCGGATCGAGAGCGATATCGATTCCGGGACCGCTGCCCTGTGCCGATCCGACCTTTTCGCCGATATACAGCATCGGCGCCTCGTCGCGCTCGCCCTCGCCAATGACCACCGTGCCATCCATCGGCAATTGGTTGAGCGCGGTCCGCATCGCCTCGACCGCGGCGGCATCGGCGGCTTCATTGTCGCCGCGCCCGATCAGGCTCGACGCGGCGATCGCAGCGGCTTCGGTGACGCGCACCATTTCAAGAACCAGGACTCGGTCGAGGGCATTGCTTGCGGGTGTCATCAGGGCTCCGGCTGGGCTTGAAACAGTGGCTCAGCGGATAGGGAGCGCCTGCGGCTTTGTCGAGTTCAGCGCTCGTCCTCCGAGCCTTCTTCGGAAAGCTCATGATGAAGCAATTCGGTGCGCACCCGAACCGAGCGCGAGCCCAGTCGCGTTTCAACCAGGAAATAGCCGAAGCCGAGCGCGATCGACATGGTCGAGGCGATGAACAGGATGGCGATCGCGACGCCCACTCGCGGTTCGACGAAGCGGGCGCCGAACAACAGTGCGACCACCAGGCAGGTGAGCACCGCCGACACCACGGACAAAGTGATCGCAGTGCTGACCAGGCTCATGCGTTTGTCGATGGTCCTCAGTTCGGCAAGCAGCCGGTCGTGCTCCGCACCGCTTGAGGCAAGCAGCCTGGGCTCGACATCGCGCGACCGGTCGACGATCCGCGACAGCCGCGACGCGCAGACGTTGAGAAAGGCGCCGATTCCGCTCAGTAAGAACACCGGCGCCACCGCCAGACGCACGGTGTCGGCAACGGTATCGATCGGAATGTAAACTTGCGGCTGGAACATTCAGGCCGTGTTGCGCTCGCAACTGGCGACCTCGAGCAGCAGATTGCCGGTGACGACGAAGCTCGCCGCCAACACCCAGGAAAAGGTCGCGACGAGCTGCTGGGTGGGGCCGAACACGCTCACCACCAGCGCGGCTATCGACAGGCCGAAAATCAGCAGTACCGCGAGCAACAGATCCATCCCCGCCGACAATCCGGTCCAGGTCCGGACCGACCCGCCGGTGTGGCGGCTGGTCCAGGCGAGGATCAGGCTTCGGACGATCAGCCAGCCGATCACCGGGGTGACGGTGGGGAAGAAGCGGGTCGTCGGGTTGAGCAGGAACAATAGACCGGCGAGCGCGGTGATCGCGCCCGCGGCAAAGGCGAATTTGTGGACTTGCTGGCGAAGCGTTCCGGCGAACATCTCGATCGCGCCTGCTGCTAGAAGCAAGATGCCGATCACCGTCGAACCTTTCAGTCCGTGGGCCACGGGCAGAAGCGCCGAACCGACCCCAAGAACGATGATCGCGATTCCGCAGGCCTTGATCAGCCCCGCTCGATTGAGATCGGTTGTCGAGTTGGAATCATTGGCCATTGGTCGACCGTCTATGCGCTCCTCCCGCCTGTCGCTCAAGTTTGGGCTCAAGACTTGGAAGCAGCCGGCGCAATCACGGTCAGCGCGTGCTTGCGGATGCGGTAATCGAGCGGGGTCGATTGGCTCAGTACTTCACCGTCGAGCGACACGGTCAGTGACTGGCGGCGGGCATCGACGCGAAGGCGCTCGACACCCTCAAGGCGGATCATGTCATCATTCTTGGTGCGGCCCAACAAGGCACGGATCGCGGCCGCGATGAGCCCGCGGCGATTGCTGTGGCGCATGACCATCACGCATAAATGTCCGTCGGCGATCGACTCGCGTGTCCCGGCGGCACCGATATCGGTGCGGTAGTCATTATTCCCGACGAACAGAAGCGGCGTTTCAATGCGCTTTTCCTGGTCATTGACGGTCAGCGACAGCCTCTGATGGCGGAATCGGACCAGCGTTCGCAACGCGGCGACGAGCATCGCCAGCTTTTTGCTCCGGCCGAGGCGTTTCTGCTGGGCCTCGCGGTCCATCACCATCAGCGGATACAGTCCGATCGCACTATTGTTGACGAACACCCGCCCGTTGAGCTCGGCAACGTCGATCTTGCGCTTCGTGCCTGCCGCAAGCATCACTGCGGCCTCCTCAAGGTCGAGCGGAATGCCGAGGTCGCGGGCGAGGTGATTGAGCGTGCCGAGTGGGATCACGCCCATCGCGGTCTTGGTGCCCGCCAATGCCCCTGCAACCGCGCTCATGGTCCCGTCGCCGCCCGCTGCAACGACGATCGCAGCCCCGTCCTTGACCAGCTGCAAGGCCCGTTCGGCGCAGTCGGGGCCGTGGGCAAGGATGATCCTGGCGTTTACGCCGGCCTTGGTGATCGCGGCGCAAACCCTCTCGCGGGCGTCGTCTCCGGCACTTCCGCCGCCCTGATTGATGATTATCGGAACGGGCTTGGAGCGATCAGCCATTGGGCACCGCACCAAGCTCACGGCGCGGGTCCTGGATATAGCCGGTTCGGCGTACTGCGGCGAGGAAGGCGCTGCCGATCAGCTGCGCAACCGGGCCGACCGGGCGCCGGATCTGCATCAGCAGCACGACCCGGTCGCGGCTGGTGTTGTTCCATACCTGGTGGGGGTAGGTGTCATCCAGCAACAGCAGCTTGCCCTCCTCCCAGCGGCGGGTTTCGCCGCCGACCTCAATGCGGCAGTCGCCCTCGGGCACGACGATCGCGAAATGGCCGTTGATCAGAGCCTTGCTGACGCCCTTGTGGAGCGGCACATAGGTGCCCGGTTCCATGATCGAGAACATCGCCAGGACCAGCCCCGGCACCCGGTCGAGCAAGGCCGCAGTCTTCGGGCACAGCGAGCGGTTGCGCGCGATATGATAGCCATAGGCTTCGAGCACGAAGCTTTTCCACTTGCCGTCTTTGGCGACACGGTAATGATCGGGTGATACCCTGGACAGCGGCAGAATTTCTCCGCCCCGCTCGCCAAGCGCACTGAGTTCGGCTCGGACATCCGCCCAGCCGGCCTCGAGCGCGTCGCTCCACGGAAACAAGGCGGAGTCGATGAACGGGGTCGTCGGCACTCTGGAGGAGCGCGCGATCATCCGATTGAACGGCCCCCGCAAGCGCTTCCCGAACTTGATCATCGGCCCGCGCCGCGGCTTTGCTTTATCCATCACTCTTGTTCCTAACGGGCCGACTAGCGGCCACTGGCCGAACGGGCGGCGGATCGCCAGCATTAACGCGTCAACTCTCGAGTCGGGCGAATTTGACGGACGGAGTTTGCGCAATGCATGCTTAAGCATCCTCCGCGCCGGCGTTCGTGGCCGTGATAATGGTTCATTGAGTTCGCCATTCGCCGCAACCATATGGCAAAGTCATGGCAATTCAGATCCGCACCAGCCTGGCCGAACCCGACACCGGCAGCACTTTTGTCCCGCACAAGCCGACGCGGCCCGACAAGGATGAGGGCGGGCGGCGCTTCACGCTGGTCACCGATTACCAGCCGGCGGGCGACCAGCCGACCGCGATCGCCGAGCTGGTCGAGGGCATCCGTGAAAATGGCGAGGTCAGCCAAGTGCTTTTGGGGGTCACCGGATCGGGCAAGACCTTCACCATGGCCAAGGTCATCGAGGCGCTGCAGCGCCCGGCGTTGGTGCTCGCTCCAAACAAGATCCTCGCCGCCCAGCTTTATGGCGAATTCAAGCGGCTATTCCCCGACAATGCGGTCGAATATTTCGTCAGTTACTACGACTATTACCAGCCCGAGGCCTACGTCGCGCGATCCGATACCTACATCGAGAAGGAAAGCTCTGTGAACGAGGCGATCGACCGAATGCGCCATTCGGCCACTCGGTCGCTGCTTGAACGCGACGACGTAATCATCGTCGCCTCCGTCTCATGCCTCTATGGAATAGGCTCCGTCGAAACCTATTCGGCGATGACCTTTGCGCTCAAAAAGGGCGCGCACGAAGATCAGCGCGAAATCATCCGCAAGCTCGTCGCGCTCCAGTACAAGCGCAACGACCAGGCCTTTGCGCGCGGCAATTTCCGGGTCCGCGGGGACAATCTCGAAATCTTCCCGTCGCATTATGAAGACATGGCGTGGCGGATCAGCTTTTTCGGCGATGAAGTGGAATCGATCAATGAATTCGATCCTCTGACCGGCAAGACCATTGGCGCGCTCGACAGCATCAAGGTCTATGCCAACTCGCATTATGTGACGCCGGGCCCGACGCTGAAGCAGGCGATGGGCGCGATCCGCCACGAGCTTACCGAGCGGCTCAAGGAATTGGAGGCGGAGGGGCGCCTGCTCGAACTCCAGCGGCTGGAGCAGCGGACCAATTTCGACCTTGAGATGATCGCTGCAACCGGCAGCTGCGCGGGGATCGAGAATTACAGCCGCTTCCTCACCGGGCGATTGCCGGGCGAGCCGCCGCCGACCCTGTTCGAATATCTGCCCGACAATGCGCTTCTGTTCGTCGATGAAAGCCACCAGACGGTGCCGCAGATCGGGGCCATGGCCAAGGGCGATCACCGGCGCAAGATCACCCTCGCCGAATATGGCTTTCGGCTTCCGAGCTGCATCGACAACCGGCCATTGCGGTTCAACGAATGGGACGCGATGCGTCCGCAGACGACCTTTGTCTCCGCCACCCCAGGCCCATGGGAAATGAACGAAACCGGCGGGGCGTTTTCGGAACAGGTGATCCGGCCGACCGGCCTCATTGACCCGCCGGTCGAAATCAAGCCGGTCGAAGATCAGGTCGACGATCTGGTCCATGAGGCCAGGGAAACCGCCAAGCGCGGCTATCGCACGCTGGTCACCACACTGACCAAGCGCATGGCCGAGGACCTGACCGAATATCTTCACGAAGCGGGCTTGAAGGTGCGCTACATGCACTCGGACGTCGAGACGCTCGAACGCATCGAGCTGATCCGCGAGCTCCGTCTTGGGGTCTATGACGTGCTCGTCGGGATCAACCTGCTGCGTGAAGGATTGGACATCCCCGAATGCGGGCTGGTGGCGATCCTCGACGCCGACAAGGAAGGTTTTCTGCGCTCCGAAACTTCATTGATCCAGACTATCGGCCGAGCCGCGCGCAACATCGATGGGCGGGTCATCCTTTATGCCGACCGAGTGACCGGAAGCATGGAGCGGGCGCTTAACGAGACCGACCGCCGGCGCGAAAAGCAGGAGGCCTATAACCTCGAGCACAATATCACCCCGGCCTCGATCAAGAGCCACATCAACGACATTCTTGGCGACGTCAGTCAGCGCGACGGGCTGATGGTCGACACCGGCGACGATGATCGTCCGCACCTCGTCGGGCACAATCTCAAGGCTTATCTCAAGGACCTTGAGGAACGCATGCGCGCCGCCGCCGCCGACCTCGAGTTCGAGGAAGCCGGCCGACTCCGTGACGAAATCCGCCGGCTCGAGGAAGACGATCTCGGAATCCCCCATGATCAGCGCGCCGCGCCGCGGCCGACGGGTAATTCGACCGAGGGTAAGCCCGGAACGCGCAAGGGACGGTTCGGCAAGTCGCAGCGAACGCGGTTTGGCGGGAAGCGGGGCTAATTCCGTAACCACGGACTTCCAATCCTCGTGCCCCGGTACCGTCCAGCGATTTACGCCGCCCGCGAAGCGGCCTGACCCTAGCGCAGCACGCCGCGGCTGCGCATGGTCATCGCATAATAGAGCTGGATTGCGACAATTACGAAGACCAACACGGCCATGACCGGACTGTCCATTTCGGCGGGCTTGTCGGTGCTGAAGAACAGTTGATAGGCGAAGCTGAGGACGACCCCGACCAGCGACACCGCATACGCCAGGACTGCGAAGCGGTTGCGCAACAGCAGCAGCACCGATCCGAGCAGACTGCCCCACACACCAAGCCCCCAGCCGGCGCTGGCGTAGAGCGGCATATGATCCATATAGGCCCACATCGCGCCCGGGTCCGAGCCCGGCATGATTGTCTTCACATAACCGGCATTATGAGTCCGGCTCATAACGTAATCAAATGCGCCGAAACAATTCCACAGCAGCGTGACGATACCGACGATCCATAGGTGAACCGGCGCCTTGGCGGTGGTTGCTTGCTCCATTTTACCCCCTTCATGCCGCGCCGCTGGTGGGGGCGCGGCTGAGTGGATGAGGCCAGTCCGGGCGCGAGATGTCAAGACGGCTGCGAAATGGTCGCTGGCGCCACCGATGCTCAGAGTACCGGGTTTCTCGCGGCGGGTTCGCCCTGTTCGCGCGCCAGCCTGCTCATCAAGATCGCGGCGCGTTTGGCCTGTTTGAAGATCGAGGGGATGTCGACTGTCTCGCGATTGGTATGATCGCCCGAACTCGACGGACCCATCCCGACGAGGCCGTCGGTATCGCCGGCGACGAAGCTGATATCCCCGGCGCCGCGCTTGATCGGGTCGAGCGGTGGCATTTCGGCCAGGCCGAGGTCGCGATTGACAGCGTTGAGGGCGGCTAGCAGCGCTTCATTGCCGGGCGTCGGCGGCATCGGCGGATAGCCCGCGCCGTCGAACAGGATCTCGGCCCTGGCGCCGGGCAGCGATTGGGCAACGATCGCGCGCATGCTGGCGGTGGCTCGGGTCAACTTCTCCGGGCTGATCGCGCGCAGATCGCCCCGCGCGACCGCTTGGGCGGCGATGACGTTGGTTTTGCCGGTGACCGACGCGCGGACTTCGTCACGGTCGAGCGCGGCGGTGGTGCCGCCGGCGATGAGCCCGACATTATAGGTCAATTTGTCTTCCGGTAGCTGGCGCCGGAATGAGTCGAGGATCCGCGCCAGCTCGTAGTTGGCGCCGTAGCCCGCGGTGGGCGAGAACACCCCGCTCGAATGCGCAGCCCGGCCCGTCACCCGCAGAGTCCAGTCGACCACTCCGCGGCGCGCAACCGAGCCCATGTCGAGGCCGTTCTCCTGCGCCAGCCCCTCGAAATCCAGGGCAGCATCAGCGCGCCGGCCGGCGGTGACGAGGTCGCGCCGAGCAACATCCAGGGGCGATCCTGAATCCTCTTCGTCGCCGGTCAGCACGATCTCGATGTTGGCGCCGCTCAAGGCCCCCGCGGAGTGCATCGCGCGTAAGGCCGCGACTATCACCGCATCGCCGCCCTTGTCGTCGGATGCGCCTGGGCCATTGGCGGAGTCGCCGTTACGAACCCAGCGCTGGAACGGCGAATCGCGCTCGAAGACCGTGTCGAGGTGGCCGATCAGCAGCAGCCGTTTGCGCCCCGCTTTGCCCTTGTGGATCGCGACCAGGTGCCCGGCTCGGCCGGTCTCGGGCAGCGGGATCCAGCGCACCGCGAAGCCCAGCGGCTCGAGCTCGGCGCGGACCATGCGCCCGACAGCCTCGACCCCGGGCAGATTGTGCGATCCGCTATTCTGGTTGACCCAGCGCTCGAGCATATCGAGCGTCCGTTGCTGCTCGGCGTCGACCGTGGCGATCATCTGCTGCTCAGCCGGGCTCGGCGCGGCCGGCGCTTCGGTCGGTATGAAAAGAAGCGCTGCCGCTGCTGCAGGAAGTCCAGTTTTCATCGGCCCAAGCTAGCGCGACGGGAGTCTGCCGTCATCCCCTGATATTCATCGTCCAGCCACAACGTTGGGCACTGGTGGTTAAAAATACTTTCTACACACAACCAAAGAGGTTAAGTCAGGTCGACTCAAGATTGCAGGGACGGATATGGATCATGACATCGGATCGCTGATGGGCTCGCTGCTCGAGCGCGAGGGCGGCCACGTCAACCATCCCGCCGATCGCGGCGGAGCGACGTGTTTCGGGATCACCCAGGAAGTGGCCCGCTCCAACGGCTATTTCGGTTCGATGCGTGACATTCCGCGTGACGAGGCCGAAGCGATCTACCGGCGGCTCTACTGGCTCCGTCCCCAATATGATGCAATCGCCAGGCTTGCGCCGGGTCGCCGCTGAACTGTTCGACACCGGGGTCAATATGGGCCCTACGGTGGCGACGACCTTCCTCCAGCCGGCGCTAACCGCGCTTAACCGCAACGGAACCGATTATCCCGACCTGGTTCCTGGCGGGCGCGTTGGCCCAACCACGCTCAACGCCCTGACTGCCTTCATCGAAACTCGCGGCGTAAGCGGCGGCCAGACATTGCTGCTACGCGCGCTCGAGGCACTTCAGGGTGAACGCTACTTGCGCCTCGCCGAGCGCCGACCGGCCAATGAGGCGTTCCCGTACGGATGGCTTGCGAACCGTATGCGTCATTAGCTTCAGTGGGAAATTCGCGGCACACGGTCAACTTGGTCAACTTCCCCTTCGCAAATACTATTCGTCACGTTTCGGAGCTTGCGATGAACCTTCCACCCCCCGCCACCTTCGCCGAACGCCAGCCCTACATCTACGGCTTGCTCGCCGCGGCGGCGGGTGTGTTCTGCGGGGCTGCGGCGGTGGCGATGATCGTCCTCCTGATGTGGGGCGGCTGGTCGCCGGCGGAGGAGCACAGCATCGTCATTATCTTCGGCTCGATCCTGGGCGGGTTCATCGCGGCGATGATAGGGGTCATCGTCGGACTGCTCACTGGCGGGCCAGTCGGCCGCTTCAAATGGAGCAATCACCACCACATGCTCAATTCGGTGAAGCGGATCGATGGCCGGGTGCTCATGGCGAACTTGCTGCTGCTATTCTTCCTGTCGTTCGTCCCGTTCGTGATCCGTTGGATCGGCGACGCCGGACTAACCCCTTTCCGGTCGCGGCCTACGGTTTGGTGCTGGTCGGTTCCAGCCTCAGCTAAGTTCTCCTCCAATCGACGCTGATCGCGCTTGAGGAAGCCCGCCGTCGGAAGCGATCTGAAGGGCAAGCTCAGCTTTGGCCTGTATCTGGCCGCTATCCCGCTGGCGCTTTTCGTCTCTCCCTGGATCGCCATCGCGCTTTATGTTGCGGTGGCATTGATGTGGCTGGTTCCCGACAGGCGGTTCGAGCGGCAGGGCGATTAAGCGGTCTTTCGATAGCGCCACACCAGCCCCTGGATGAACGGTGGCCACAGGCTGGCTTTGACCCCGGCAAGCCGCAATTCCCCAGCCGTCCAGCTGTTGCAGGTTCGAAGCGCGCTGGCCTTGCCCGGCGCTCGATAAAATGCGTCGTTGGGCCCATAGCCGGGGCGGTCGATGCGCCTCGGCCGTCCGCTCGAATCGAGGGCGAGCTCGGCCCGGACCGAGGCCCACAAGCGGCGATATTCGGCCGGGCGTAGGCGAATTTCCCGCGCCGCATAATAGGGGCTGTCGACATATTCGGCATGGATCACCCGCTCGCCGCCGGCCAGCGCCCGCCACACGGTCGACAGCCGAATGTCGCGCCAGCGCGGGGTGTCGAGATAGACGTGCGTCTCCCCCGCGCCGAAAGCGATGAAGCGCGGGTGCGGCGGCGGCGCGGCGAAATCGCTTGCCGGGAAATAAGGCGTCCAATCTAGCCCCTGTGCCCGCATCGGCATGATGAGGTCGGCGTGGACACCGTTGTCGGCGAGATAGATGGTGGTGCCGGTGGCGGGCTCGCTCCAGCCGCGATTGACCGGAATCAGGCTGCCGATCAGCGCAGCAAGGAGATAGAGGAGCGGGATGGCGGCCACGCTAAAGGCAACCTTGCGTAAGATCGGCCAGCGTTTGGAGCGGGGGCGGTGCTGGCGTTTGTGTTGGCGTTTGCGTTGGAGGCGGCGGCGGTGGCGGGGCATGTCGCGCTTGTCGCAGATGAAGCGGCACCTGTCTTTATTTGCTGGTCGGGGCGACTGGATTCGAACCAGCGACCCCCACACCCCCAGTGTGATGCGCTACCAGGCTGCGCTACGCCCCGACCGGCGGCGCTGCTCTAATGGGGCTGCAAAGTGAAGGCAAGGCGGGGGCGCACTCCTTGCGCTCGCCCGCCGCCGCGTGATAGGCGCCGCGCCGCAGTCCAGCGACCCGAAAGACCCGAATAGAGCATGACCGACAACCTGTTGTTGAGCGCCGTCCAGGCCGCCCCCGCCGGCTCCGGCGGGATGCCCGCGATCCTCCTCGGCCTTGCGCCGTGGCTATTGATCTTCGCCATTTTCTGGATGCTCGTCATCCGCCCGCAGCAGCAGCGGGTGAAGCAGCATCAAGCGACAATCGGCGCGGTTAAGAAGGGCGACGAGGTCGTTACCGGTGGCGGCATTCGCGGCCGCGTTACCAAGGTCACCGACGACGAAGCCGAGGTCGAGATTGCTCCGGGAGTCAAGGTTCGTGTGGTCAAGTCGACAATGACCTCGGTGATTGGGCTGCCGACGGCCGCGGCCAACGACTGAAGGCTGACCGCACGTGCTCGACTTCCCACGCTGGAAAATCTGGTTGGTTTCGCTTGTCGTCGTCCTCGGCATTTTCTTCTCACTCCCAAGCCTGATCGCCGGCGCCAGCTTCGCCAAGAACTGGCCCGCGTGGCTTCCACACGACCGTATCAGCC
>JBDSRE010000110.1:0-6808 GCA_039929465.1 Sphingomicrobium sp.
ATGGGTGGCGGAACGCTTACCGCGACCAAGGATGGCGGCAAGATCGTCCTTGCCTCGGCAAGCGGCAAAAAGGCCATTGTTACCCAGGCCGACGACAAATTCACCAACGGGGTCGTCCATCACGTCGATGGCGTGTTGATGTAAATCGAGCTTGCCCGGTGGATTAAAATCGCCGACGCAACCATCATCCCACTTCCGCATGCGGAACGGCTCGCTATAGTGGTTCCACGACGTGGGGATTGATGGGGCATTACGACCATGAAGGCGACGATTGAGCGGGCGACACTCCTGAAGAGCCTCGGCCACGTTCAATCGGTGGTCGAGCGCCGCAATACCATTCCAATCCTTTCCAACGTCTTGATCGAGGCGCGGGACGATGGTTCGCTCCGGCTAATGGCCACCGACCTCGACCTCCAGGTTGACGAGAGCGTTCCAGCCAATGTCGAGCAGTCCGGCGCAACCACGTTATCGGCCCACACCCTGTTCGACATCGTCCGCAAATTGCCCGAGGGCAGCCAGGTCGAGCTGACCGCCGCTGAAGGCAAGATGCAGGTCATCGCCGGGCGTTCGCGATTCAATCTTTCAACCCTTCCGCGCGACGATTTCCCAGTCATTGCCGAAGGGGATTTGCCGACTCGGTTCGAGCTTCCGGCAGCGACCCTCCGCGAAATGATCGAAAAAACCCGCTTCGCCATTTCGAGCGAGGAAACTCGCTATTATTTGATGGGGATATTTTTCCACGTCGTGGACGAGCAGCTGCGCGCAGCGGCCACAGACGGCCACCGTCTCGCCCGGATCACCATTGCCAAGCCCGACGGCGCCGATGGAATGCCCGACATCATCGTTCCGCGGAAATGCGTCCACGAACTGTATCGCCTGCTCGAGGAAGTCGACGGAACCGTCGAAATCTCGCTGTCGCCCACAAAGGCGCGCTTCGGTCTCGGCAATGCGATCCTCACCAGCAAGCTGATCGACGGCACGTTCCCCGATTACAACCGGGTCATCCCGACCGGCAACGATAAGCTCTTGAAGCTCGACCCCAAAAGCTTTGCGGCCGCGGTCGATCGGGTATCGACCATCGCCAGCGAAAAGACTCGAGCGGTCAAGATGGCGGTCGACCGGGACAAGGTGACGCTTTCGGTGACGTCCCCCGAAAACGGCCTCGCGACCGAGGAAATCCCCGCCGATTATGGCAGCGACGGGATCGAGATCGGGTTCAACGCGCGCTATCTGCTCGACATCTTGAGCGAAATCGACGGCGACACGGTCGAAGTGCACCTCGCCGACGCAGCCGCTCCGACACTGCTGCGTGAGAATGACAAGTCCGACGCACTTTATGTCCTCATGCCGATGCGGGTGTGATCTGCCGTCTGTGGCGGGGGTGGGCCACGCCCGACAATGCCGATGCTTATGAGCGGGTGCTGCGCGGTGAGGTCATTCCGGGAATCGAAGCGCGACGAATCCCGGGGTTCCGCCAGATCGACGTCATGAAGCGCGACCTTGGCGAGGAAATCGAGTTCCAGACGCTGATGTGGTTTGATAGCATCGCAGCGATCACCGCGTTCGTTGGCGACGATTACGCGGTCAGTCACGTCCCCGCCGCAGCCCGCGCGGTGCTGTCCCGATTCGACCAGCGCGCCGCTCATTATGAGGTCGTCGACCGTCTCACCCAGTAACGAGGATCGGTTGGCTTCGCTTAGCCGCGCCCAAGCCGCCGCGCGTTGGCGGTCGCGGTGCGGTGGATTGGGGTCATCGCTCGGACGGATCCGGACAGCGCGGCGCGGCTGAGTCGCTCGCCGCGCGCGGCCATTGCGAGGGCCTTGCGAGGGCCGGGCCACTGGCCAAGCATGATCGACGACATATCGGCCCATTGCGCCGCGAAATCGCACTGCATGCCCAACCAGGTCCGGGAAACTTCCAGCCCGGCGGCGCCAAAGGCATCGGCCTTTTCGCTGACCATTCGGCTGAGTTCGGGATAATCGTCGCCCAGCGGATCGCCAATTGCAGCGCCGATCGTCTCTTGTCGATGGCCGACCACTTTGCGCGACGCGTCGAGCGTTTCACTGACCATCGTTCCGGCGCGCATCATCCGCTGCCAATTGCTCCACATATTCATCATTTCGTTCCCTCGAATGCTGCAGTGCACCAAAGCGCACCGCGAACGGCGCTTGTTCCGCGCCCCCGCCGCGTTACGACGAAAAGATGATCAGCCGGCTCGCCCTGACCGATTTCCGCAACCACGAGCTGGCGCTGCTCGAGCCCGGTGGCGGCTTCGTGTTGCTTACTGGCCCCAATGGCGCGGGCAAGACCAACGTCCTTGAAGCGGTGTCGCTGCTTACGCCTGGCCGGGGACTGAGGCGCGCGAGCTATGTCGAAATCGCGCGCCGGGATGGGCCGGCCGGGTTCGGCGTTGCGGCGCGGCTCGCCGATGACACCGAGATCGGGACTGGGACTGACCCCATTGCGCCAGAGCGGCGGCAAGTTCGGATCAACGGCGCCGGCGCGGCGGTCAATTCGTTGTCCGAACGGCTCGCCGTGCTGTGGCTGACTCCGGCGATGGACCGCTTGTTCACTGGGCCGGCGAGCGACCGCCGACGCTTCCTTGACCGGCTGGTGCTGGCACTGGAACCAGGCCACGCGACCCACGCTTCGCGATACGAGGCAGCAATGCGCGCGCGCAACAAGCTACTCGCCGATTTGCCCAGCGCCGATCCGCAATGGCTGACCGCGCTTGAGCTGGCGATGGCTGAGCATGGCGCGGCGGTTGGCGAGGCGCGGGTGCGCACGGTAGAAGCGCTTCGGCAGAAGATCGCGGGTTCAGTGGACGGCGACTTCCCGAGTGCAGCGCTGGACGTGGACTGGGATGGAGCGGGCGACATGGCCACCCGCCTCGCCACCAGCCGAAAGCGCGATTCCGCCGCCGGCCGCGCGACCGAGGGCCCGCACCGCCAGGACCTCGTCGTCAGTTTCGCCGCCAAAGCGATACCCGCGGCACAATCCTCAACCGGTGAGCAGAAGGCCTTACTGCTTGGCCTTGTCCTCGCCCATGCCGAGCTGGTCGCCGAACGTCGCGGTGCGCCACCGATCCTCCTCCTCGACGAAGTCGCCGCGCACCTCGATCCGAAACGCCGATCGGTCCTGTTCGACCGGCTCGTCAGTCATGGACAAATATGGATGACCGCGACCGAAGCTGACTTGTTCGATGGCATTGCCAGCGCCAGTCGTTTCACCCTCCATCGGGGCCGGATCGAGGCCGAGTGAGGGGATGGGTGGACTTTTGCAACGGATCGTCTATATCGCACTGCAACATGAGACGCTTCGCAAGCGGCGTGATCGGCCTTCGCTAATCGAAAGAAGACCCGGCCCGCGTCTCTCTATCCTGCTCTCCATTTCACGCGGGGGTGCATTTCCCCGCCGCCGACACGTGCAAATCCTTGCGCGTGCGCCGGCCATTGCAAGGTATTCATTTTGACGTTCACTACGCTCGGGCTGTCGAAGCCCGTTCTCGATGCGCTCGCGCACGCCAATTACACCATTCCGACGCCGATCCAGCGTCAGGCTATTCCGACTCTGCTGACCGGCCGCGATTTGCTCGGCATTGCCCAGACGGGCACCGGCAAGACCGCTGCGTTTGTGCTTCCGTCGCTTGACCGCCTGGCCGCGAGCCGCGAGTATCTGAAGCCCGGCCAGATCCGCATGCTGGTGCTCGCACCGACGCGTGAGCTTGCCGCCCAGATCGCCACCAGCGCCCGTGCGTACGGCAAGTTCATGAAGCTGTCGGTCGGAACCATCTTCGGCGGTGTCCCCAACCACAAAAGCGTGCGTGAAGTTGCGCGCGGTCTCGATGTGCTCGTTGCCACACCCGGCCGACTGCTTGACCTCATCGACCAGCGCGCGCTGAGCCTTCGCGAGCTCGAAATCCTGGTCCTCGACGAAGCCGACCAGATGCTCGATCTAGGCTTCATCCACGCGCTCAAGCGGATCGTCAGCTTGGTCCCGGCCAAGCGCCAGACTCTGTTCTTCTCGGCCACCATGCCGCGCGCGATCAAGGAACTCGCCGACCGCTATTTGACCGACCCGGCCGAAGTCGCGGTGACCCCGGTTGCCTCGACCGTCGAGCGGGTCGACCAGAGCGTTACCTTCGTCAACCAAAGCGAAAAGGTTGCGCTTTTGACCATGACCCTGCAGCAGGACGTGGTCGAGCGCGCGCTCGTCTTCAGCCGCACCAAGCATGGCGCCGACAAGATCGTCCGTCAGCTGCTTGCCGCCGGAATCAAGGTCAGCGCAATCCACGGCAACAAGTCGCAACCGCAGCGCGAACGAGCGATCGCAATGTTCCGCTCGGGCGAGATCCGGGTCCTGATCGCGACCGACATCGCCGCTCGCGGGATCGACATTCCGGGCGTCAGCCACGTCATCAACTTCGATCTGCCCGAGGTGCCCGAACAATATGTCCACCGGATCGGCCGCACCGCGCGCGCCGGAGCGACTGGTATAGCGATCGCGTTGTGCGCACCGGGCGAACGTAATCTGCTGCGCGATATCGAACGGCTTACTCGAGTGAAACTCGGAGTCGAACAATTGCCCGCCGGGTTTGCCGCCGCGGCCGAAGCGATTAAGCGCCTCAAGCCCGCCCCTGAAGAGCGCGAGGAGCGTCCTCGGCGTCACCAGCCCAATGGCGGCCAGCGCCGCTCGTCGGGCCAAGCCACCGAGCACCGCAGCGGGCGCCCGAACGGCGGTGGTCATGCGCACGGCAAGTCGGTGCGCCGGGAGCACGACCCGCGCGGCGGCGCGGTCTATCGCCCCGAAGGCCAGCACCAGCGCCGCGACAGCCAGCCGCAGGACCGCGCTCCGACCCAGCAGCTGAGCCGCGACGGCCACCAACCGCGCCGTGATAGCCAGCATCAGCAGCCGCGCCGCGATGGACAACATCAGCAGCCCCGCCGGGAAGGTCAGCAATATTCGCGCGGCCCTGCCCAGGCCCAGCCAGCAGCAGGCCGTCCGCACAGCCACGTCCGCCCAAATGGCGGCAGTGCTCGCCCGGCCGGCAATAGCTCAGCTCGTCCGAACGGCGATCGCCCGTCGGGCAATGGCGGTTATCGCGGCCCCAAGCGCGGCGGCGGCGGCGGTGGCGGCAAGCCCAACGGCCAGCGTTCCAGCTACTAAGATCACCCGCGGCCTCGGGCGAAATCCCGAAGGCTGCGGGCCTTTCCACTAATCGTCAGGGACGCCGCGACTCACGCGCATGCGTGCACGCGCGCACGACGCGTACGCGCGCGTGACTTTCCCTGCGGAATCCCTATATCCGGTCTATGGTACAAGACCCTCCCGAAGCTGCTCCGGAATCCTCCGCTCCGACCCCGGCGCAACCCAATCAATCAGCCTATGGTGCCGACAGTATCAAGGTTCTCAAGGGACTTGACGCGGTGCGCAAGCGGCCGGGGATGTACATCGGCGACACCGACGACGGATCGGGCCTTCACCACATGGTGTTCGAGGTCAGCGACAATGCCATCGACGAATCGCTCGCCGGCCATTGCGACCGGATATTAATCACCCTCAACCCCGACGGATCGGTCAGCGTCGAGGACAATGGCCGCGGTATTCCCACCGGGATTCACGCCGAGGAAGGGATTAGCGCGGCCGAAGTCATCATGACCCAGCTCCACGCCGGTGGGAAGTTCGAAAATACCAGCGACGACAATGCCTATAAGGTCTCGGGCGGCCTCCATGGCGTCGGGGTAAGCGTCGTCAACGCGCTTTCGGAATGGCTCGATTTGATTATCTGGCGCGACGGCGAGGAGCATTACATGCGCTTCGCTCACGGCGATGCGGTCGCACCGCTTAAGGTCGTCGCCAAGGTGGAAGGGCGCAAGGGTACTCGGGTCACCTTCATGCCCTCGTCGGGTACGTTCAAAATCATCGAGTTTGATTTCGACCGCCTCGAGCATCGTTTCCGCGAGCTTGCCTTCCTCAATTCCGGGGTGCGGATCATTCTTGCCGATGCTCGCCACGACGAGCGCCGCGAGGTCGAGCTCTACTATGAGGGCGGGATTGCCGCGTTCGTCAAATATCTCGACCGTGCCAAGAATCCATTGGTCCCCGATCCGGTCGCGATCCACGGCCAGCGCGACGATATCGGCATCGACGTCGCTCTGGAATGGAACGACAGCTATTACGAAAATGTCCTGTGCTTCACCAATAACATCCCGCAACGCGACGGCGGCACCCATCTCGCCGCGTTCCGCGCTGCGCTGACCCGAACGATCAACAATTACGCCGAGCGCATGGGCATCCTCAAGCGCGAGAAGATCAGCCTCACCGGCGAGGACATGCGCGAAGGCTTGACCGCGATCGTGTCGGTCAAATTGCCCGATCCCAAATTCGGTTCGCAAACCAAGGACAAGCTGGTGAGCTCCGAAGTGCGCCAGCCGCTCGAAAGCCTGATGGCCGATAAGCTCGCCGAATGGCTCGAGGAAAATCCCGGCCACGCCAAGATGATCGTTCAAAAGGTGATCGACGCCGCTGCCGCCCGCGAAGCCGCCCGCAAGGCCCGCGAAGCAAGCCGCAAGTCGGTCATGGGTATCGCCTCATTGCCGGGCAAATTGCACGATTGCTCGGAACGCGATCCGGCCAAATCCGAACTATTCCTGGTCGAAGGTGATTCGGCTGGTGGTTCGGCCAAGCAAGGTCGCGACAGCAAATATCAGGCGATCCTTCCGCTCAAGGGCAAGATCCTCAACGTCGAACGGGCGCGCTTCGATCGGATGCTCGGATCGAAGGAAATCGGGACCATGATCCAGGCGCT
>JBDSRE010000111.1:0-4000 GCA_039929465.1 Sphingomicrobium sp.
GAGATTTTCGATGCGGATGCCATATTCGCCGGTCTTGTAATAACCGGGCTCGTTGGAAAGGATCATTCCGGCAACCAGCGGCTCGTCGCCGCCGCTCTGCGAACTTCCAACCGGCGAAATCCGCTGCGGCCCTTCGTGAACCGATAGGAAGCTGCCGACCCCGTGGCCGGTGCCATGGGCGTAATCGAGCCCCGCTTGCCACAACGGCCGGCGGGCGAAGCTGTCGAGTTGGCTGCCGCGAACGCCCTTTGGGAAGATCGCGGTGGCGATGGCGATATGACCCTGGAGCACGCGGGTGAAGCGGTCGCGCATTTCCGGCGTCGGCTGACCGATCGGAATAGTGCGGGTGATATCGGTGGTGCCGTCGAGATATTGGCCGCCGGAATCGATCAGATAGAGCGATCCCAGCTCGAGCTTGCGGTTGGTCTTCTCGCTCGATTTGTAATGGACGATCGCGCCATTCGGCCCGGCGCCCGAGATGCTGTCGAACGAGAGATCGCGCAGAAGCGGCGATTCGCGTCGCAGCGCCTCGAGGTGGTCGGAAGCGGAGAGTTCGTCGACTGTCCCGCTCGGCGCCTCGTCGTCGATCCAGCGCAGGAACCGCGAAATCACCGCGCCGTCGCGCGCCTGGGCCGACTTCTGGCCGCCGATTTCGACCGCGTTCTTGACCGCTTTGGGCAGGATCGTCGGATCGCGCATGGCGATGATCTTGGCGCCCGCATTATCGAGCGCATCGAAGATTGCAGCGACCGCGCGCTCTGGATCGACGACGACAGTCTTGCCGTTAAGTCTGGCAAGCGCGCCTTCGAACTCGTGGCGTTCGTGGAGCCGGACGCCGTTGCCGAGATGCTGGCGGACATCGGAATCGACCTTTTCGCCGGCGACGAACAAATCGGCGGTGCCGTCGGCGTTGACCAGCGCATAAGCCAACGCGACCGGCGTGCGGCTGACGTCCTGACCGCGCACATTGAATGCCCAGGCGATCGAATCGAGCGCGGAGAGAACCGCGGCGTCGGCCCCCTGCTTGCCCAGCCAGTCACCGATCTCCTGTCGTTTATCGGCCCCCGAGCGGCCTGTATATTCATCCCTTTGGACCGCGAGCTTGGCATTGGAAGCGTCGGGGCGGTCGGTCCACACGAGGTCGATCGGGTTACGCGCGACCGCGTCCAGCTCGGCGCCGCGCGCGGCCAGCGCCGACCGCGCTTTATTGACCCAATCGCGGGTGTGGAGCCACGGGTCGTAGCCGATCCGTCCGCCCTTGGGCGCATGGTTTTTCAGCCAGTCGGCAATGCTGGTCTCGGGCACCGATTCGTAGCTCCAGTCCTTGCCGTCGACCTGGGCCCGCACCTGCAGCGTGTAGCGCCCGTCGGTGAAGATCGCTGCTTCTTCCGGAAGCACCACCGCCGATCCCGCCGAACCCTGGAACCCGGTCAGCCAGGCGAGCCGCTGGGCGTAGCTTCCGACATATTCGCTCATATGCTCATCGGTCAGCGGGACGACGAAACCGTCGAGGCGGTCAGCCTTGAGCTGCTCGCGAAGGGCCTTGAGGCGATCGGCATAACTGGACATTGCTTGGCTCCTTGCCCTTCAATTAGTCGGGATCGGCCCGCGTATAAAGCCGGGCAAAGCGTCCGACCCTGCATCTTGCGACGACCCCGGACCGCGAATGTTCCCAAAGTTCGCGGTTTCGGGGCTCTTTCGCCGCACGGCAAGCGCTGTGACAGGCCGCACGGACTTGGCCGCGCCCCCTCCCGAAAGCGATACAGAGGGCCAAGCGCGGCTGGACCGCAACCAAGCCGTCGTTGCACTGGCCCAACCGAAGAACGATGGATTTTTTCGCGCCTGCTCCGCAGTGATCGGAAACGCACCGCACTTGTCGCGCGTTGGGCAGCATATCCAACGGGAGCAAAACATGCCGAAAAAGCCAAAGAATTCTCCTTCCGCTTCTGTCACCCGCGGGGCGGGCGACGAGATCCATCAGCAAGGCGGTGGATTGACCACCAATTTCGGGGTGCCGATCAGCGACAACCAGAACAGCCTCAAGGCTGGAGCACGAGGTCCGTCGCTACTTGAGGATTTCGTCCTCCGCGAGAAAATCTTTCACTTCGATCACGAGCGGATTCCCGAGCGGATCGTCCATGCCCGGGGATCAGGGGCGCACGGCGTGTTCGAAGCAACCGCCGACATCAGCGAATTCAGCAAAGCGGCGGTATTCAAGAAGGGGAGCAAGACGGAGACCTTTGTCCGCCTTTCAACCGTCGCTGGCGGCGCGGGATCGGTCGATACCCCGCGCGATGTGCGCGGGTTCGCGGTTAAATTCTACACTCCGGAAGGCAATTGGGACTTGGTCGGAAACAACATCCCCGTATTTTTCATTCAGGATGCGATCAAATTCCCCGACCTGATCCACTCGGTCAAGATGGAGGCCGACAAAGGCTATCCTCAGGCCGCGTCGGCGCACGACACGTTCTGGGACTTCATCGGCCTGATGCCCGAAGCGACCCACATGATCATGTGGGCGATGAGCGACCGCACCATCCCGCGCAGCTTGCGGATGATGGAAGGGTTCGGAGTCCACACCTTCCGACTGGTCAACGACTCTGGCCAATCGACATTCGTCAAGTTTCTGTGGAAGCCGGTGCTCGGCCTCCAATCGACTTGCTGGGACGAGGCGGTCAAGATCGCTGGCGCCGATCCCGACTATCACCGCCGCGACCTTTACGAAGCGATCGAGGCGGGCGACTTCCCTGCCTGGGATCTTGCCATCCAGACCTTCGACGAGGACTTCGCAGCAAAGCAGCCTTACGATGTGCTCGACGCGACCAAGCTTATCCCCGAGGAAATCTTACCGCCGAAGATCATCGGTCGAATGACGCTCAACCGCAACGTCGACAATTTCTTCGCCGAGACCGAGCAGGCCGCATTCCTGCCGTCGAATGTCCCGCCGGGAATCGATTTTTCAAACGATCCACTGCTTCAAGGCCGGCTGTTCTCCTACCTCGACACGCAGAAATCGCGGCTTGGGACGACGAACTTCCACCAAATCCCGATTAACGCCCCGCGCTGCCCGTTCGCCAACATGCAGCGCGACGGGATGATGCAGACGATGGTGCCAACGGGCCGCTCCAATTACGAGCCCAATAGCCTCGGCGACCATGGCGAGGACGGCGGACCCCGCGAGAGCGGCATGGGCTTCCGCACGGTGGAGGCCAATGACGAACGCAATGACGCCTCTGTCAAACTGCGAATCCGGAGCGAATCCTTCGCCGATCATTATTCTCAGGCTCGACTGTTTTTCCGCTCGCAGACTGAGATTGAACAGGCACATATGGCCTCGGCATTGGTCTTCGAGCTGTCAAAAGTCATGATACCGGCGATCCGCGCGCGCGTGCTCGGCAACCTTCGCAACGTCGACGACGGTTTGGCCAAGCGCGTCGCGGCGGGACTGGCGATGGACCTGCCGGCGGCCAATACGCCAGCCAAAGCACCGATCGACATGAAACCGTCGGATGCGCTCTCGATCATCAAGCAGGGCGACCCGCCAATGGTTGGGCGCAAGGTTGCACTGCTGTTCGCCGAAGGATCGGACAAGGCCGAGATCGACCGTATAAAGGGCCAGGTCGAAAAGGCTGGGGGAAAGCTTTTCCTGGTCGCGCCGAAGGTCGGCGAATTGCCCGTCAAGGGGGGCAAGCTTGCCGCCGACGGACAGCTTGCGGGCTCACCGTCAGTGCTGTTCGATGCGGTGACGATGGTGCTGATGCCTGATCAGGTTGAAAAGCTTCTCAACGACAGCGCGGCTTTGGGCTGGCTGATGGACGCCTATTCCCACTGCAAGACAATCGGCCATTGCAAGGGCTCCATGAAGCTGATCGCACGGCTCGGACTGGAAATCGATGCCGGAGTGGTCGGCAACGACGCGTTCGCCTCTGTCGCGCCAAAGCGCCACTGGGATCGTGAGCCAAAGGTCAGAATGCTGGCCTAGCGCCGCAGCTTGCCCGGG